>JAJZTU010000176.1 GCA_021848765.1 Bacillota bacterium | reverse complement strand
TGAGACAGTTCACCTTTTTTTACCAACTCATTGACAAACTTTTCCGCTTGTTCCTTACTTGTAACGGCTAAACCAAGTCCGAACGCTAATCCTTTTTTGATGAAATCCATCATAACCACTGCCTCCGCTTCTAATTTTTTAAGCAAAAGAACAGCAAAATACTTCAAATATATTCTGCACATTACTTCTAGCTGCGTCACCGTCACCCCTTGTACTTCGTCATGCCTTGTGCCTTTTCCTGCCAAAAAGTTAAATTACACCCATAAAGGTCACCCCGTTTCGCAATACACTCCTAGATTCTAATAGCGTATTTTTGCAGCGCATTTAGTTGAGGTTGCAAAGCTATACCTCGCTTCCCTTAATCGATATTTTTCCACCAACCGGAGCATTTAGTCTGCTTTTTTAAACTTGAAATCAGCAAGAAACATGAAAGCTGGTAACACCCGATAAAGGATAGGGTTATAAGGATAGGCTTATAAGCATATCTTTATAGGGTTTATCGTCATGATTTATTTCCTATTTATAAATAATTCCATTAGACTTAGATTTGTGCACACAGAGCAAAATTGTTAGGAGATGCTTATTATGCAAGAAAATTCTTTACTTACCAGTAATCAACAAAGAAAATTCCGGGGTGAAATCCGGGGGCTTATTCTGGCAGTAGTGGTGGGGGTGCTTGCTCACAACATCGTGAGTCTCCCTCTTTTATCGATACCTGGTCCCTTAATTATTGCAATTATAGTGGGGGTAACATGGCGGGCCCTGATGGGAATACCTGCTCATGCCAGTGCCGGTATAAGATTAGCAAGTAAAAAACTTCTACAACTGGGAATTATTTTAATGGGTGTACGACTTAATCTGAATGATATCTTCACTGCGGGTCCACAAATAATTCTTCTTGATATCTCAGTTATTGTTTTAGCTATTGGTATTATTTACTATTTGGGAAGAATATATCGTGTTGAGAAAAAACTTGCCTTATTAACGGCGGTAGGAACTGGGATTTGCGGCGCAGCCGCCATTGCCGCCGTTGCACCAACGATTAAATCCGATGAGGATGAAACAGTAGTATCGGTAGCAACGGTTGCCATCCTGGGAACCTTTTGGAGTATTATTTACATTTTGTTACAACCTTATTTAGGCTTGAGTTTAAAAGAATATGGGATCTTTGCCGGAGCAACCCTTCATGAGGTGGCCCATGTAGTAGCAGCTTCTCAACCTTTTGGTAGTGCAGCTGCAGACATGGCTATCTTGACGAAACTTGGCCGGGT
Organism: Bacillota bacterium; assembly: GCA_021848765.1. GTDB lineage: Bacteria > Bacillota > Carboxydocellales > JAJZTU01 > JAJZTU01. Next base: position 5,966 of record JAJZTU010000176.1, on the reverse strand, counting down.
GGCAATGATTGTTCCTGTTACTCTAGTAACAAGTTTTTGGTTCAACTTGCGTATTAAGGATAAAGGAAAGAGTAGAATAAATGATATTGCAATTCCCTGGTTTATCTTTGGTTTTATTGCCATGAGTTGCCTTAATACTGCTGGTTTAATAGATAGAAATCTAGCTTCTCTTATGTTGCAGGCCAGTGCTATAATTTTAACTGTAGCTATGGCAGGCATGGGACTTAGCGTCAATTTAAAAATGTTCAAACGAATGGGGCAAAAGGCATTTCTTATTGGAATAATTGGCTCTGTTATTATTTCAATTGCTGGTTTTTTAGCCATCCGCATAATTAGCTTTTAGGAGGAGTCGTATTTGAGTTTATACCAATTTCAGATTTTTAAGGCAGTGGCAGACAAAAAAAGTTTTTCAGGGGCTGCACAGGTCCTTTTTATTTCTCAACCGGCAGTCAGCATGCACATTAAGTCCTTGGAGGACTATTTTGGCACCAGATTGTTCGAGCGTAACACCCATCAGGTAACGATTACAGAAGCTGGTCGAATCTTGTATCAATATGTGGACAAGGTATTATCCTTAATCGATGCGGCAGAAAAAGATATCGCAAGATTTACCGGCAGTATCCAGGGGCCATTATCAGTGGGGGCAAGTTTTACGTTAGGGGAATACGTTATTCCAAAAATACTGGGGGCATTTAATGAACAACATCCCCAGGTAAAAGCCTTACTCCAGGTGACAAACACAGAACATATCGTGAGTATGGTAGTGAAGCACGAGCTAGATTTGGGACTGGTGGAAGACCGGGTGGAAAATTTGGAATTGACCGTGAAACCCTTCCTGCATGACGAACTCATTGTTGTGATGCCAAAAGACCATCCACTGGCTCAACAACAGGTTATTTCATTAGATGAACTTGTAGCCTTACCCTTGGTTCTAAGGGAACAAGGATCTGGCACCAAGAGGATTACTGAAGAGCGACTGGAAGAGGTGGGAGTAGACCTGGCTTTCTTGAATGTGGTAATGGAATTAGGAAGTACAGAAGCAGTAAAGGCGGCTGTGGAAGCGGGGTTTGGAATAACGATTATTTCCAAATGGGCGGTACAAAAGGAATTAAAGCTGGGAACCCTTGTCCCTGTTAAAATAAAAGATTTACCTTTATTTCGTCAGTTTTATCTAATTTATCACAAAGGAAAATTTCAATTCCCGGCGATGGAGGAGTTTATTGATTTTCTCATTTCTTTTTGCTCCATGGGGCTAGAGAATGCTGAAAACTCAAGGAACATATAATGGATTTATCTGCTTTTTTTAGTGCAGCCTGATCTGATTCGATTCAACTCCAAAATTACCCGTGGATGAGCCTGATAAAGGTTAGCAAATAGCCTTGATGGTACGTATGTTTGCTGTCTTAATAGGTAAAATCGTTATTTCGTAACAGACTCTAGTAATAAGAGGAGGAATTTTTATGTCAGTTGATCTAGAGCGAGACCGGCTAGCGATTGAAATGCACTACAATATGCCGGAGGAATTTTTCAAACTCTTTTTGGATAAACGGATGAGCTATACCTGTAATTATTTCACGAGTGAAGAGGAATCGTTGGATCAGGCTTCCGAGAACAAGCTGCACCTTATTTGCAAAAAGCTTGACCTCAAGCCGGGCGACCGGGTGCTGGACATTGGCTGCGGTTGGGGGAACTTTTTATTTTATGCCGTCGAGAAGTATGACGTTCAGGCTACCGGTATCACCCTGAGTTCGGCCCAGGCTCAGTATATTGCGGAGGAGACCGAGAAGCGCGGGCTCAATGGTCGGGTGAAAGCTGAAATCATTCATGCTCTGGAAATGCCTTTCGCGGAGGGAACGTTCGACAAAATCGTTACTATAGGGGCGATTGAACATATACTGGATCTGCCTAAGCTGTTCCAGGATTGCCGTAGCATTCTTACCCCAGAGGGCCTAATGCTCGTTCACGGTATGAGCAAGCCCTGGAAAATCTATGTAGATGAGCGGAATTCACCTCCAGATGATGAATCGAATTTCCTAAGCGAATATATCTTCCCGGTCGGGGAGCTTATACCATTGCATGAAATCGTGGCAGCCCTGGAAAAAAACAGCTTTGAAGTCATTGATGTGGAAAACATCACCGACCACTACACTCTCACCCTTTCTTCCTGGCTGGAAAACCTGCAGAAACATGAAGATGAAGTCCTGCAAACAGGTTTAATCCCGGCAGAGAAATTGCGGGCCCAAATACTCTTCCTTGCCGGGTGTGTAGAGTATTTTCAAACAAACCACAATTTCACCTATCAGATCCTCGTTCGACCTTTTGATGCTTACAAAGAGCGAACAGCGTTGCCTTTGACACGGGAGCGCCTGATGTTCCGATAAGTTCAGCAGCTATGGGGTGAAGGATAAAAGCGAACGGGCTTTTGATAAGAGCGTAGAGGGGGGTCTATGATGGAGAATACACAAACAAAGAATGTCCGCAGGACTATCTTCGCCTTTTTCGAGGAAACCGTCCCAGAAATATTTGCAGTCAATCCCGAGCTTCGGGAGGAATTGAAGGACATCGTCCAATTCCGAGTGGAGGGGGAAAATGGGGGTGAGTGGTTTATTGATACAGAACATGGGCAGGCTGTGCCAGGTACCAACCCCCAGGCGATATGCACGATTGTAGCTAAGGCTGATAAATTTGCCACCCTGCTGGAAGGACCGCTACGAGAATGGATCGCCGCTTACTTAACAGGGGAATTACAACTAAAAGGAAATCTAGTACGTGCTCTCCGCATTCGTAGATTGTTTGAACGCTATTCTGCTTAAATATCTGAGAGTGAATCCCCGGTTGGCAGCTGAGCATCTTGACGCAGCTGCTATTCCGTTTTTTTGTGGGGTTTACTCCTTACATGTAGCAGTGTAATATTTACTCGTTTTGATGGGCAACATAGTCTGAGTGGCAATGTAAGAATTGTAATGTACCCGGCTATCAATACAACTACCGAACACGTAATGAGATTATTTCGACTATATTTCGAAAAAGTTACATTAAGCCCCATTATAAAAACACCCACTAACCGGCTGCTAATTGCTTTTTATCACATCTTATATGAAAATAATGAGTAAGACCAAAGCCGGTGGGGGTGTTAGGAATTAAGAGTCTCGGAGGCTTAAGAAAAACTGATCTGTTTGGCGGCGTTAAATTGGAAGATCTGGAGGACTACCAGCACTGTTTTACAGAATACCGTTTTAACCGTAAGGAAATCGTTTTTTCACCCGGTAAATTCCACAAGTCCATTTTATTAATCCTGGAAGGGAAGGTGCGGGTTTATCTAAGCTATCCCCAGGGAAAAGAGTTTACCCTGACCATCCTAACTGCCGGGGATGTTTACAGCGGGCATACCCGCACCTTTGGACTAGCGTTGGAACCCGTGAAGATAGCGGCCATCCCGATGGAGGTTTTTAAGGAAATGCTGGTTAAAGTACCTAATTTGATGTTGGGCTTGGCCGGGGTTTTGGGGGATGCCCTCAAGGGGTCCATGGATGTTATTGAGAGTTTAGTTTTTGAAGAAGCCGGTGTCAGGCTAATATCCTTATTGCTGGAATGGGCCAGGAATAGCGGAACCAAAACAGATCAAGGGATTGTCATTCGGCTCACCTTTACCAGAGAAGAGATTGCTAGTATGATCGGCAGCAGCCGACAGACCCTGGCAAACCTTTTTAAGGATTTAACTTTAAAGGGTTTAATTAAAGTTCAGCAGAAAAACCTGATTATTAAAGATATAGACGGATTAAAAAAATACCGACAGCCAGCTGACAATTAATTAAAAATTCATAATTTTTAATTAAAACTTGTAAAGAACTTTACAGAAATCACCGGTGAATAGGTATAAGATGAGAGAAAAAATGGATTGGGGGATGTCTGATGGGTTTAAAGGATGTTAAAGACCTGTCCATGGACACCGGTGTACAACAAATGCTGACCAAGGCCCGGGAGGAAGGGATCGATACAGCCTTTGACCGGGCAGCCAAAATGAACCAGTGTGGTTTTGGATCCACCGGGGTATGCTGCAAGCACTGCCTTGAAGGACCCTGCCGTATTGCGCCCAACGGTAAAGGAGCCCGGACAGGAGTCTGTGGTGCCAATGTAGATACAATTGTAGCCAGAAACTTTTTAACCACGGTTACCGAGGGGACAGCCAGTCATGCTGAGCACGCCAGGGAGGTTGCCCATGCCATCCTGGAAGCAGTAGAAGGCAAAGCTCCCTACGCCATTCTGGATGAAGCAAAACTAAAGGCAGTGGCTCAAGGTCTGGGCCTAAATGCTGAAGGAAAAGATGTTAATCAGTTGGCCAAGGAAGTGGCCACCAAGGCTTTGGAAGATTTCCAAAAACAACATGGCACCCTAAACTGGCTTAAATTTAGAGCTAACAGCAAGTCCGTTGAGAACTGGGAAAAACTCGGCCTGCTGCCGGTAAACGCCCACCTGGAAATTGCTAAAGCCATGGCTCGCCAGGTAATGGGCGGGGACACCGATCCTGCCAACCTGTTGCTGGGAACCATCACCATGGGACTGGTGGACGGTTACGCCGGTCTGCACATGTCCACCGATCTTCAGGATATCCTGTTTGGTACTCCCAAGGCGGTTAAGGCACAATACCGTCTGGGTGTAATCAAAGAGGAGATGGTGAATATTTCGGTGCACGGCCATGTTCCCCTGTTAGCTGAGAAAGTGGTTGCATGGGCCGGCAAACTTAAGGATGAGGCCAAAGCTGTAGGAGCCGAGGGAATTAATGTGGTGGGTGTTTGCTGCAGCGGAAACGAATTATTGATGCGCAAGGGCGTTCCTGTGGCCACCAACTATGCCAGCCAGGAAATGCCCATTATCACAGGGGCTCTGGAGGCCATGGTAGTGGATATCCAGTGCATCATGCCCGGCCTTCAGACAGTGGCCAGCTGCTATCATACTGAAATCATTACCACTCTGCCCTATGCCAAGATGTCCGGGGCTACCCACGTGGAGTTCAGCGCCGAGCGGGCAGATGATGCGGCCCAAGAAATTGTGCGGAAGGCCATTGCCAACTTTAAAAAGAGAGATCCCAGGAAAATTTCTATACCCAATGAGGTTACAGAAGCCTATGCCGGGTTCTCTGTTGAACAGATTGTAGAAGCCCTCAAGGCTGTTAACGCCGAAGACCCGTTAAAACCTTTGGTTGCTGCCATTGTTAGCGGGCAGATTTTGGGAGCCGTGGCCCTGGTGGGCTGCACCAACCCCAGGGTTAAACAAGACAGCTCAAACGTGGCCCTGGCCATGGAACTGATCAAAAATAATGTACTGGTGGTTGCCACCGGTTGCTCCGCCCACTCTTTGGGTAAGTTCGGATTATTATCCCCAGATGGGGTACAATATGCCGGGGAAAGTTTACGAAACATCTTGACCGCCATTGGCCAGGCTAACGGCCTGCCGGCCTTGCCCCCGGCCCTGCACATGGGTAGTTGCGTCGACAACTCCAGAATTGCTGACCTTTTAAATGCTCTGGCCAACTACCTGGGAGTCGGTATTAAAGATTTACCGGTTGCCGGTTCTTGTCCGGAAACTCACCATCCCAAGGCTTTATCCATTGGCACTTACTTTATTGCCAACGGGGTAGACGTACACGTGGGTGTTAATCCCCAGGTTACCGGTTCGGAACTGGTGGTCAATGTACTGACAGCCGAAAAGGAAAACTTCCCTGTAACCACCGACGGGTTGTTTGGCGGCAAGCTGATTTATGAAGAAGATCCCGTTAAAGCAGCAGAAATGATCCTCAACCGAATTAAAGCAAAAAGGAAAGCTCTTGGACTAAGCTAATCATCTAGGGGGTACACAGAATGTCGATACAATCCGGTGTGAAGATTGCCGTCTCCGGCAAGGGGGGCGTTGGCAAGACCACATTATCAGCCATGTTGTGTCACCTGTATGCCGGGGAGGGTAGAAAA
>JAJZTU010000175.1 GCA_021848765.1 Bacillota bacterium | reverse complement strand
GGCTGTTATTCTCATAGGGGTAGGCTGTTGGGTGCTGGTGCAGACCTGGATTCAGCGTAAAGAAAAGGGCGAGGTGACCGGCGAAAGGGTTGGCCCGGGGGAGACCGGGGAGATGGAAGCGGTCAGTCCTGAGGAATACCAGGTGTTAAAGATTCGAATCCGCACCTTGGGTTTGGTAATCCAAATTCTAAAAGAGCCGCATAAAGCGGACTGGGACCGGTCGGGGACAATTAGTATCCAGGAGGCAATATTGCTGGGGATAGCCCTGGCAATGGACGCTCTGGGAGCAGGTTTCGGCGCCGCTATGGCCGGATTTAAGCCCCTGATGACACCGGTGGTTGTGGGTGTGGTGAAATTCATACTGGTATCCAGCGGTGAGTATCTTGGACGCAATTATGCCGCCAAGTGGCTAAACGGCCGGGCGGCCCTGCTTCCGGGAGGGGTTCTGGTAGTGCTGGGACTGATACAAATAGTTCGATTTTGAATGAAAAGTGCCCCAACAGGGCATTTTCATTTTGCACCTGCGCAAGCCAAGTTTTCTTTATTTTCCGGGAGGAAAAGTATATAATCCAGCGAATAACAAACAATAACCTTTGGTTTTAAAAAGTGAGGCGACTATTTGTGCATGTAATAGGACTTACGGGCGGCATAGCCAGCGGTAAAAGCACTGTTTCCCGGCACTTGGCCAAATTGGGGGCAATTATTCTTGATGCTGACCAGATTGCCCGGGAAATAGTGGCTCCCGGCAAGCCGGCTCTGCAAGAAATAGTTAAGGAGTTCGGAGAGGAGGTCCTCCTGCCTGACGGTTCCCTGGACAGGGCTCGTCTGGGCAAACTGGTATTTGCCGATAAAGTAAAACGGGACAGGTTAAACCAGATTACCCACCCGAAGATTTTTGCCGAAATAAGGGAGCGGATTGCCAAGCTCCGGGAGCGGTATGATTGCCTGCACCGGGTTGTGGTTATTGATGCCCCCCTCTTGATTGAAGCCGGTTTTGTTCCTTTAGTGGAGTCGGTATGGCTGGTAGCGGCGGATGAAGAGACCCAGATTAAGCGCCTCATGGAGCGGGACGGTTACTCCAGGCCAGAGGCTGAGGCGAGGTTGAAATCCCAATTGCCTCTGGAACAAAAGCTGGTCTACGCCGACCATATTATTCAAAATACCGGGACTGTGGAAGCGACCATTGCCCGGGTTAATGAACTTTGGAACAGGCTGACATGATTATAAAGTTTGATGGTGATGGAGTGATCTTGTGGCAATATACAAGACAAAACTTCGCAAGCGCTTGGTACCGATTCTTCTGGTGCTCACAGGTTTGCTCCTTATTGCCGGCAGTAATTGGCTTGGAAGGCTGTTTTATCCTTTCCCATACCGGGAAATAATTGTCAGGGAAGCTGCTGTGTACCATATTGACCCTTTGCTGGTGGCAGCTGTCATCAAGACAGAGAGTAATTACCGGCCAAATGCCCAGTCAGTGAAGGGGGCCCGGGGATTAATGCAGATTATGCCGGATACCGGGCAGTGGATAGCCGGTCAAATGGGGATGAAAAGCTTTCAGCTTGAGGCATTGGAACAACCCGCAATTAATATTAAGTTCGGCTGCTGGTACCTGGCCAACCTGTTTAATGAGTTTAACGGCGATAAGGTGCTCGTCCTTGCGGCCTACAATGGGGGAAGAGGCAATGTTAAGCAGTGGATAGCGGACAAAAGTTGGACCGGAAACCAGGCATCCCTGGAACAGATTCCATTTGGGGAAACCAGAAACTACGTGGATAAAGTGCTGAAGAACTACAGAATCTACCAGAAGCTCTATCAAAAGGAAGTGGGAACTCCTTAAGTCAGGTTAAGCAAGCATCTTAGGTAAAGGAGGATATGCCCAATGTTTCTCCTCCGGAGGAAAACAGTAAATTTTTTGGCCCTTTCCATGACTTTATTAGCGCTGGCGGGGTGTGCCGGCAAGCCTGCAGGCCAGGATAAACCGGGGCAGCCCGGAACAAAGCCGGCTAAAGATCAGGTGATCTGTTTTAATCTGGGCAGTGAGCCGGAATCCCTGGATCCGGCCGTGGTCGAAGGGAAGCCGGAAGGTACCCTGTTAAATGCAGTGTTTGATGGGTTGGTCCGCTATGGTAAAGACAATAAGCTGCAGCCGGCCCTTGCCTACAGGTGGGATATTTCCCCTGACGGTAAGCGGTATACCTTTTACCTGCGCAATGCCCAATGGACTAATGGCGAACCTGTTACTGCAGGAGATTTTGAATATGCCTGGAAACGGGTACTGGATCCCAAGACCGGCAGCTCATATGCTTATCAGCTTTTCTGCCTGAAAAACGGTGAGGCTTACAATGCCGGGAAACTTAAGGATCCCAGCCAGGTAGGAGTAAAGGCGCTTGATGACCAGACCCTGGAAGTGACTTTGGAGGCGCCTACGCCCCACTTTCTCGGCTTGACAGCTTTTATGACCTATTACCCTGTAAATAAAAAAGTAGTAGAAGCAAATCCAAAGAAGTGGTATATGGACACGGCCAGCTTTGTGACCAACGGGCCATTTAAGCTGGTGAAATGGGAGCACAATCAAAAACTGGAGTTGGTGAAAAACCCCACCTACTGGGAGGCTCAGCAGGTTAAGCTGGACAAGCTGGTGATGACTACCGTCGATTCTAATGATACAGCCCTGACCATGTTTGAAACCGGGCAGGCAGATTTTGTTTATGACCCGCCAAAAACGCAATTAGCCCGGCTTAGGCAGGAGGATAAGTTATCCATAAGCCCGGATGTGAATACATATTTTTACCTGTTGAATGTGACCAAAAAGCCCTTTAATGATGTACGGGTCCGTAAGGCCTTAGCCCTGGCCATCGACCGGGAATCCCTGGTGCAGAAGGTTACCAGGGGTGGGGAAAAACCGGCCCGGGCATTTGTACCTGAGGGGCTTCCCGATGTAGATTCAGCGAAAGATTTCCGGAATGCCGGTGGCCCTTTAATGGATACCTACAATGCGGGCGAGGCCCGGAAGCTCCTGGCTGATGCGGGATATCCCGGTGGCATGGGTTTTCCGGAGGTAGCTATCCTCTTTAATACCAACGATAACCACCAAAAATTGGCCCAGGCCATCCAGGAAATGTGGAAGCAAAACCTGGGTATTAATGTTAAGCTCAGCAACCAGGAGTGGAAGGTCCTGCTCAAGAGCCAGCAAAGCCTGGATTACGACATTTCCCGGGCGTCATGGAGCGCTGACTACCTGGATGCCATGACTTTTATGGATATGTTCGTTACCAACGGAGGGAATAATTATACCGGGTGGGGCAACAAGGAGTATGATGCCCTAATCGCCAAGGCTAAGGTTACCGCCAACAGCCGGGAAAGGATTAAGGCTATGCATGATGCTGAGAAAATCCTGATTAGCGAGATGCCGGTAATACCCCTGTACTTTTCCACCTATTCCTATTTACAGTCTCCCAGGCTTAAGGATGTAGTGGTTTCGCCCTTTGCCTATTATGCTGAATTCCGGTGGGCGTGGGTTTCAGAAGATTGATATCCTTAAGTGGTTTATGAAGGGAGGCGCGGGACAAATGTGGGGGTTTTTGCTGCAAAGGACTGTTTCAGCCGTCTTCGCCCTATTCTTTGTGGCTACGGTAACCTTTTTTCTGCTGCATGCTATTCCTGGCGGACCTTTTGATAATGACAAGAAACTGCCCCCCGAAATACTGCACAATCTGGAGGCAAAGTATCACCTGAATGATCCTCTGTGGAAGCAGTATACAGACTACCTGCGGGGTTTGGCTTTATGGGACCTGGGACCCTCATTAAAACAGGAGGCCCTTAGTGTCAATGATATCATCAGGCAGGGCTTTCCTGTGTCGGCCACCCTGGGGGCTCTTGCTGTGAGCATTGCCCTGGTAGCAGGTGTGACCTCAGGGGTGGTAGCGGCGCTATGCCACAACCGGTGGCAGGACTATCTGGTTTCCGTATTAACTGCCCTGGGTTTTGCCGTACCTAATTTTATCATGGCAGGTTTGCTGGTGTATATTTTCGCTTATCAACTGCGCTGGTTTCCTCCGGCTCTTTGGGGGACCCCTGCTCAGGCAGTTCTTCCGGCCCTGGCTCTTGCCGCCGGCCCTGCTGCGGTGATTGCCCGCTTTATGCGCTCCAGCCTTCTGGAGGTGTTACAGCAGGACTACATTAGAACGGCTAAAGCCAAGGGTCTGTCCCAAGCAATGGTGGTTTACCGCCATGCCCTGCGTAATGCCTTCATTCCTGTGCTTTCCTATCTGGGCCCTATGCTGGCGACAGTTTTTACCGGAAGCTTCGTGGTGGAGCGCATTTTTGCCATACCCGGACTGGGACAATATTATGTGACCGGTATTGTCAACCGGGATTATACCTTAACCCTGGGGGTTACCGTATTCTACAGTGTTTTGCTTATTACCATGAATTTGCTGGCAGATCTGGGTTATGTGGCGCTGGATCCCAGAATAAGGCTGGTGGACAGGACGAGGTGACAGGAGCGGAATTGCGGATGGGCAGCACAACCTATTGGCAGGATGTTTGGCGTAGGCTTAAGCAGAACCGGCCGGCCATGAGCGGGCTGGTAATTATTATACTGCTGGTTATCCTCGCAGTCATCGGGCCGTATTTAACTACTTACAGCTATTCCACTCAGGATTTGACTGCTACCGATCAAGGGCCTGGGGTTAGGTTTTGGTTTGGCAGCGATGACTTGGGAAGGGATATCTTCACCCGTACCTGGTATGGGGCTAGAATTTCCCTGACTATCGGAGTGGTAACCAGCTTGACCAGCGCTGTTATCGGGGTAATCTACGGTGGAATATCCGGGATCATTGGGGGAAAGCCAGACGAGTTAATGATGCGGTTGGTAGAAATCCTCTGGTCCGTTCCTTTTCTGCTTTACGTGATTGTCCTGATAGTTATTATGGAGCCCGGGCTAACAGCCATTGTCATCGCCTTAGGGACGTGGTACTGGGTGCCTATGGCCAGGATTGTCAGAGGTCAGGTACTAGCCTTAAAGGAACAAGATTTTGTCCTGGCCGCCAGGTGCCTGGGCGCCGGACCGGGACGTATTTTGTTCAGGCATCTGCTACCTAATGCCATGGGTCCAATCATTATCCAGATGACGCTGGTAATTCCGGAGGCTATTTTTGCTGAGGCTTTTCTAAGCTTCTTAGGCTTAGGGGTTTCAGCTCCTATGGCTAGCTGGGGTGTGTTGGCCAGTGAAGGCATTAAAGCCCTTAAATCTTTTCCCTGGCAGTTGTTTTTCCCGGCCTTTTTTATCACAGTAACCATCCTGGCGTTTAACATTCTGGGGGACGGACTGCGGGATGCCTTAGACCCGAGAATGCGCTGATACTGCTACAAGCTAGTACCAAATCGACTTTCCACTACCGGGGAGAGCCGGTTTTTTAATTTTAAAAGCATATTCCTGAAATTGGCACAAATAGAAAAACGCAAATTGGAAATCCTAAGCCGGGAGTAATAATTAGCTTGGCCAATTTTTTCTAGGGAGGTGAAATGTTTGAGTCTGATGCTGACCCAGAAGGAACTATGGGCGTTGGAAGACCACCTGAGCCGGGAGCGGTTCTTGGTGAGCAAGTTTAGTAATTACGCCCAGCAGTTAAGTGATCCCGAACTAAAGGGGCTGTGCAGCCAGGTTGCCCAGAAGCATCGCCAACATTATGACGCTCTGCTTCAGCATCTAAATATGCAGCAAATGGCGGGATACTGAGTTCAGTCCTAGTTCGGGAGGTGATAAGGTGGACCAGGTAACTGAAAAGGATTTAATGACCGATTTACTGCAGACCCAACGGTTTGTTTCCGCAAGCTACAACGGAAAAGCTTCGGAAACCAAGTCCATAGCCCTAAAGGAAGACCTGTTAAAGATTCTGGGGGATGAGCAACTTTGCCTGAGTTTAATTTTTGATGCCATGGACCGGAGGGGCTGGTACCAGACTCAACCGGCAAAGCAGCAGGATATTCAGAATGCCATTAGCAAGTTTAATAACCCGCAAGTGTTTACAGCTATGGAGCAGGTGCTCCAGCCACAATATCAAATCTCAAAGGAGGCTACCACTATGTATGGACAAACCTTTCCGACCAATGTGTTACATGATTACACCCAGACCCGCGGCGACTATGGCTACGGGCAACAAGGCTATGCCGGTGCAGGCATAGGAGCTGCTGGTGCAGGAATGGGAGCTGCCGGTGCAGGAATGGGAACTGCCGGTGCAGGAATGGGAACTGCCGGTGCAGGAATGGGAACTGCCGGTGCAGGCATAGGAGCTGCCGGTGCAGGCATGGGAGCTGCCGGTGCAGGCATGGGAGCTGCCGGCCAAGGCATAGGAGCTGCCGGCTTCGGCGCACAGGGAGCCTTTGGGCAAGCCGGAGGCTATCAAGGTATGGGAGCAACCGGGGTAGGTTTCCAGGGAGGCGGAGTAGGTTATCAGGGAGCAGGATGGGGCGGTCAAGCCGGATTGGGATATCAGGGAGCCGGAGTAGGTTATCAGGGAGCCGGAGTAGGTTATCAGGGAGCCGGAGTAGGCTATCAGGGAGCAGGATGGGGCGGTCAAGCCGGGGTCGGCTATGGTGGAGTAACCTATCCTGTAGGTGGAATCATGAATGCTGCAGCCCAGAGCCTGCAGTCCAACTTCCCTGGACTGCGGTCAGCTGTTATGAGTGACTGGACACAAAGCCGTCCCGATGTATATGGATATCAGGGCGCTTATGTTGCTCCTTATCAAACCCAGTTTCAGGCTCAACAACCCCAGTTCGGATTCCAGGGTCAAATTCCCCAGGCTGGGTTCCCGGCACAAAATGTACTGGCTACTTTCCAACAGACCCGTCTTGATCCCGGTTTGGGTATCCGTGGATTTGGCGCTGGAGCAGGTTATGGCGTAGGTAACATCGGAGGCTATGGTGTAGGTAACATCGGAGGCGTTGGCGCAGGTAACATCGGAGGCGTTGGCGCAGGTAACATCGGAGGCGTTGGCGCAGGTGCGACCGGTGGCTGGGGCGCCGGGGGTTATGGCGCCGGGGGCGGAATAGGCGGATACGGTGCAGGAATTGGCGGGACCACTATGGGTACCACCATGGGTACTACTGCCGGTGGCATTTACGGCGGCAGCATCATGAATGCGGCAGCCAATACTCTGCAGAGCAATATCGGCAATCTGCGGGGCAGTGTTTTAAATGATTGGTCCCTGACTTCCCCGGAAAATCAAAATGAATTCCTTGCCCAGCAGA
>JAJZTU010000174.1:7042-7403 GCA_021848765.1 Bacillota bacterium | reverse complement strand
AGGGTGGATGAAAAAGCCGTCTTTCTTCCAGCGCGTGGGGTAATGGCGTTTCGTCTTATACGGGTAACGGATATGCTCATACCCCGCTTGCTTCGCCTTCCAGGCATTTTTCCTTGCTTCCAGGTAGCGTTCTTGTATTGATTGGATACTCTGGCTATGCAGGTGGTAGCTGCCTTTGGTTAAAGCCTGTAAGTCCATTTTGCCAATCCACTTACCTTTTTGTTTGTGGTACTCTTTAGCGTGACTCAGGCAATCGTTCCATACCCTGGCGGATTCACGATTACAGGCGAACAACCGGTCAAGGTCCGTTTTAGACGTTCGAAAAGATGTCTTGATTACGCGGTACAATCTATTTCACCAC
>JAJZTU010000174.1:0-7032 GCA_021848765.1 Bacillota bacterium | reverse complement strand
ACCACCTTTTCATTTATTTTATCGCCTCCATTATACCATTTATTAACAAAGGGAACAAGTGTTTTGTTTTGGTTGAAAGAATTTTTTGTACCAGCGGGAAGCGGCATTCATCCCCCACTTTAGAAGTAGGGGTCTTCTGCCAAGCAATGATAAACCTTTGAGGCAAAATCCGGCTTAGCTATATTCCACTTTCCGAAAATAACCGGCACAAAATTATGCTACAGAATGTGGTTAATTCGACACTCATTATTATATTCCTTCCAGAGACAAGATATTTTTGCATTTCTTTTGTAACAGGCCCAACAATTGAGGGCTTGGAAAAATAATATTATCTGCCTTTCCTGCCAAAAATATGACTGAGGAATAATACTTATATCATCGCGTAAAATATTTTGGTTTTTATAGGAGGATGTTGCCCATGGAATTGCAGGATAATCCAAATCTTCAGGAGCTAACACCCTATTACCTGTCCCTCTATCTTAAGCCGATCGACCCTGAGCCTTTCCGGGTACCGGTGGGAATCTCCGCCCGCCATATCCACCTTTCTCCCGAACACCTGAAGGCAATGTTCGGGTCCGGGTACGGGCTCCAGGTTTATAAGCCGCTCTCCCAACCCGGTCAGTTTGCCGCTAGGGAGACCTTGACCGTGGTAGGCCCCAAAGGTGTCATCGAAGGTGTGCGCGTCCTGGGGCCCACCCGTCCCCAAAGCCAGGTGGAAATCTCCCGCACTGATGCCTACCGCCTGGGAATCGAAGCCCCCCTCAGGGACTCCGGGGACTTAGCCGGGACCCCGGGTGTTGCCCTGGTTGGTCCGAAAGGCGCTGTAAACCTGGAAAAAGGTGTGATCCTGGCGGCAGCCCATATTCACATGCATCCAAGTGATGCCGCCCAAGCCCGGCTAAAAGACGGGGACCGGGTCCAAGTCCTGGTGGAAGGGGAGCGCGGGACAGCTTTTAATAACGTCTTAATCCGGGTCAGCGAGAAATTTAAGCTGGAATTCCACCTGGATACCGATGAAGCCAATGCCGCCCTGCTGGACAACGGTGATATTGTTGAGATTGTGGCACGAAAGTTATTGATGTAATTTCAAAAAAGAGTACCCCGGAATTATGATTCCGGGGTACTCTTTTTTTGCTTATAAGTAATCAGGCCTTAATGAAGATTAGTTTCCGATTAAAACCTGACAAAAAAAGTAGCATACCTTGACTTTAGCCAAGATACCCTACTTTGCTTTGCAGATATTCACTTACTATACTTCGCCTCATTCACAGAATAAATAGCTCAGCACGGGTTTTCGCGCCGCTGCAGCCTCATCCGGCCTGCCTACCGGCGTATTGTGAGGCGCTTCCCAGACCAGTTCCGGGTTTTGCTCCACTTCCCGGGCGATCCTTTCCATAGTGGCGATAAACTCGTCCAGGGTCTCCCTGGACTCTGTCTCAGTAGGCTCAATCATCATGGCTTCCTCCACAATCAAAGGGAAGTAGATGGTGGGAGGGTGATAGCCAAAATCCAGCAGCCGCTTGGCAATATCCAGGGTATGCACCCCTTTTCCCTTCTGATTCCTGGAGGTAATGACAAACTCATGCTTGCAGATCCGGCCGTAAGGCAAATGGTAATCTTTTTTCAGCTTGTGCATCAGATAATTGGCATTGAGCACCGCATGTTCGCTGACTGCTTTCAGTCCGGCCCCACCCAGGGCAATCATATAAGCATAAGCCTTTACCACCACACCGAAATTTCCGTAGAAGGAACGCACCTTACCAATGGACTGAGGCCGGTCATAATCCAGAAAGTATTTACCTTCCTTAAACCCGACCACCGGTTTGGGCAAAAAGGGTTCCAGAAATCCCTTTACCCCCACCGGCCCGGAACCGGGTCCTCCTCCCCCGTGAGGAGTAGAGAAAGTTTTATGCAAATTAAAGTGTACCACATCAAAACCCATATCTCCCGGCCTGGCAATCCCCATGATCGCATTGGCATTGGCTCCGTCGTAATAGAGGAGTCCGCCTCCCCCGTGGACAAGATCAGCGATTTCCGTAATATTTTCATCAAACAGGCCCAGGGTATTAGGGTTAGTCAGCATTAAAGCTGCCACGTCCCCACTCATGGCCTGGCGCAGAGCCTCTACATCCACTCCGCCCCTGGCATCAGATTTCACCTGAACAACCTGGTAGCCGCAAAGGGCTGCTGTAGCCGGATTAGTCCCATGGGCTGAGTCGGGGACTATGACTTTGGTACGCTGTTCTCCCTTGCTCTCATGGTAGGCCCGGATAATTATCATACCTGTGTACTCACCATGAGCGCCGGCTGCAGGCTGCAGGCTGATCCCATCCATGCCGCCGATTTCTGCCAGGAATTCCTGAGTCTTATACATCAATTCCAGGGCGCCCTGGGCCAGCTCCTCCGGCTGATAGGGGTGAATCCTGGCAAAACCCGGCAGCCGGGCAGCGTCTTCATTAACCTTGGGATTATACTTCATTGTACAGGACCCCAGGGGATAAAATCCGTTATCAACTCCATGGTTTAGCTTGGACAAGCGGGTAAAATGCCGGACTACATCAATTTCACTCACTTCCGGCATCCCCTTAATTTCATCCCGGAGCATTCCCGGGGGCAGGAGGGAGGATAACTCCGCTTTGGGAACATCACAGGCCGGAAGCTCCAAACACCTGCGGCCCGGTTTACTCAGTTCAAAAACCAGCTGTTCCGTCATCCCCGCCCACCTCCCGGCTTTGCCACGACGTCATCTTTAGGTTTAGCTACGACATTATCCTTCGACTTTGCTGCGATGTCATCCTTGAGCTTTGCCACCAAGTTATCCATTTCAGCCCGGGTCCGCCGCTCAGTAACAGCAAACATCTGGTGGCCGGCCAATTCCGGATAGAAAGTGCCCAGGTCGAGCCCTCCCAGTATTTTATCCTTCAGCAGGGCCTGATTGATTAAAGCGGGAGTTACCGGGGTCTTTAGCACAAACTCTTTGAAGAAAGGCGCAGAAAATGCCAGCCGGTAGCCCGGAACTTCTGCCAGTTTCCCGGCAAGGTAGTGAGCTTTCTGCAAGCAAAGCTCTGCCAGTTCCCGGATCCCCTTTTTCCCCAGCAAACACAGGTAAATGGTTGCTGCCAGGGCATTCAGAGCCTGATTGGAACAGATATTGGAGGTAGCCTTCTCCCGCCTGATATGCTGTTCCCTGGCCTGGAGGGTCAGCACAAACGCCCGCTGCCCCCTGGTGTCCACCGCCTGGCCTACAATACGGCCAGGCATCCGCCGTACCAGTTTTGCCGCGGCAGCCATAAATCCCAGATGCGGCCCACCATAACTGGTGGGGTTACCCAAAGCCTGGCCGTCTCCTACCACTATATCAGCCCCGTATTCTCCCGGTGCTTTGAGAATTCCCAGGGAGATGGGATCTACTGCCGTAATATACAAAGCTCCCTGCCCGTGGGCAGCCTCTCCCAATTCCAGGACAGGCTCAATACACCCGAAAAAGTTAGGGTTCTGGACCACCACCGCAGCAGTGTTCCCGGATAGTTTGGCCTTCAGGGCATCCAGGTCTGTAATTCCGCCTGTAAAAGGCACCTCTGCCACAGCAAGTCCCTGGCCGCGGGCATAGGTTTTTACCACCTCCCGGCATTCAGGATGCACTGCCGCCGAAAGGAGGATTTCTTTGCGTTTAACTGCCTCCCCGGCCATCAGGACGGCCTCGGCCAGAGCTGAAGCCCCGTCATACATGGAAGCATTGGCCACTTCCATCCCGGTCAGCCGGCAGATCAAAGTCTGATACTCGAAGATAGCTGTCAGGGTGCCTTGGCTGATCTCCGGCTGATAGGGTGTGTAGGCAGTAAAGAATTCCGGCCGCAGGAGCAGGTGGTTGATGACACTTGGTACATAGTGGTCATAAATTCCGCCCCCCAAAAAAGAGACGTAGTCTGCCAGGTTTGCGTTTTTGCCGCTCAGTTCCCCAAGGTGTTTCACCAGTTCCTGTTCGGAAAGGGGCCCTGGAATGTTAAGTTCCCTGGCTAACCTCACCTTCTCCGGAATATCAGCAAACAGATCCTGCATGGACTTCATGCCCATGGCCGCCAGCATCTCCTTGCGATCAGCTTCGGTATGGGGATGATAGCGCATGCCGCCCCCTCCTCTCGGGATTTAGTCAATACTGACTCTCGCTACTGTTAGTCTTGTTCAGCCAAGAACTCTTCATATTGCTCAGCGCTAAGTAGTTTATCCACTTCTGTGGGGTCGGCAATTTCCACAACAATCATCCAGGCAGCTCCGTACGGGTCTGTGTTGACGGTCTCCGGAGAATCAAGGACATTATCATTAACCTCTACCACCTCACCGCTTACGGGGGCATACAGGTCGGAAACCGATTTTACCGATTCTACCGTCCCGAATGCCTCACCTTCGATGATTTTATCACCTACACCCGGTAGTTCCACAAAAACTACATCTCCCAGAGCTTCCTGGGCATAATGGGTAATCCCGACGGTTACCCGGTTACCCTCAATCCTGGCCCACTCATGCTCCTTGGTGTACTTTAAGTCTCTTGGATTAGTCATTACTTTTGCCTCCTTTTAAGTCTTTTTTGTAAAATGGTGTGGATACCACCACAGCTTTTACTGCTTTACCCCGGATTATTACCTGCAGCTCCGTCCCTTCCCTGGACATTTCCACAGGTACAAAACCCAGGCCCAGGTTTTTACCTAAGCTTGGCGAGAAGGTACCTGAAGTTACAAATCCTATATCCTTCCCTGCCATAGCAAGCACATAGCCACCTCTGGGGATACCTCTTTCCACCATTTCGATTCCGACTAATTTACGTTTTAATCCCATTGCTCTAGCCAGGACCAGAGCGCTCTTACCGATAAACTCGTCCTTATCCGGTTTGACAAAACTGCCCAGACCGGCCTCCAGAGGGTTGATGTTCTCACCCAGCTCATGACCGTAAAGGGGCATCCCGGCCTCAAATCTTAGGGTATCCCTGGCCCCCAGGCCAATAGGCATTACTTCTTCCCCCTGATGACCTTCAGCCAAGATCGTGTCCCATAACCGCCTGACCAGCTCCGGCGCACAATACAGCTCAAAGCCAACCTCCCCGGTGTACCCGGTCCGGGAAATCAGGCAGTCCACCCCGGCAACCTTCCCCCTGGTAAAGCGGTAATAGCCGAGCTCCAGCCTCACCCCGGTTAACCTCTGGAGCACGGGCAAAGCTTTGGGGCCCTGCAAAGCCAACTGGGCAGTGGCAGCCGATTGGTTAACCACCGTTGTTTCCAAGAGAGAGTTTTCCTGCATCCATTCCAGGTCCTTGTCCGTGTTGGATGCGTTCACCACTATATAGTAATGGTCTTCAGCCCGCTTATAAACCAGGAGGTCATCCACCACCCCTCCATGGGGATAACACATGGGGCTGTAAATCACCTGACCTGTGGCCAGCTTTGCTGCATCATTGGTAATTAAATGCTGCACAGTCTGCAGTGCCGTTGGACCTTTGATTTCAATTTCACCCATATGGGATACATCAAAAAGCCCTGCTGCCGTCCGAACGGCCCTGTGTTCCTCCAATATCCCTTTGTACTGGACCGGCATCTCCCAGCCCCCAAAATCTATCATTTTGGCCCCTGCAGCGATATGAGCTTCATACAGGGGGGTACGCTTTAATTGCTGCTCAGTCATGAAGCGTTCACCTCCACACTCCCTAGTATTCGTCTCCGTAAATTCCGCTAGCCAAGACAAAAACTGGAAAATAAGAAGGACAAAAGAGTAGCAAACCGGAAAATTGGAGAAAAGCTATTCTTGTATTATGCAATTTTCCCTTAATAGTTTCTCGATTATTCCCGATAAATATAGAGAATTATTTGTTGGTTTAGTTATAATACCAAAACGGTTGCCGGATAGAAATTAATTCTTATATAGAATGGTAGCAGACAGGGAGATGATCAGGTGAAATGGTTTCAGCCCCTCAAAGAAGAAATAATAATTAAACATATAGCCAAGCTATCCGTGGAAGAACGGGAATCCCTGCAGGCAGTCCACTATGGATACCTTAGCTCGAAAGTTATTGCCACAGCTAAAAAAAGGCTGTGGAAAACCATTGCCTACGCCGAATTTTGCCTGGCCCTGGAAAGCAAAAGCGGGCCTCCTGTTACAATTGCCTTATATCGGGCCTTTGGCTCCACAGCCGCTCAGCTTAAGGACCTAAAACCGGGAGACAAGGTCTATGTTCGCTGCATACCGGTAAACGACCCGGAAGAAAAGTGGTATTATGTCCAGGAGGTAGAACCTGCCACCAGGCTCGGTGAATTTCCCCTAAAGTACAAAAAGTTCCTGGAAGGAGACAAGCTTAACAAAACCAGATGAGCTTTTTGCCGGAACCAATTCCTATCTTGCTGCACCAAAAAATCCAATTATTTATCCTGACAGGCAAATTCCTGCTCATCTTGAGGCTGAAGGATCGAGGGTTTTTTCCCGCAGACCGGGCAGTTCTCATCCCTCCGGATCTGTACTGTCTCAAAGGACATGGCCAGACCGTCAAAAGTCATCAGCCTGCCATCCAATAATTCCCCGGCGCCAAGGATATATTTTAAAACCTCAGTAGCCTGGATACAGGCAATCACTCCCACAATGGCCCCCAGCACCCCGGCCTCGGCACAGGTCGGCGCCGTCCCCGGCGGAGGCGGTTGGCGGAAAACACAGCGGTAGCAAGGTCCCTGCCCTGGTATCACCGTCATAGCCTGGCCAAAAAACCGTAGTACTCCTCCGTGAAAAAAGGGCTTCTTCTGGATAACACAGGCATCATTGGTCAAAAAACGGGTCGAAAAGTTATCTACCCCGTCTAAGGCCAGATCATACCCGGAAAGTATATCCATGACGTTCCCGGAATCCAGGCGCCGGTTAAATACCTCCACCTGAATATGGGGATTCAATGCTAAAAGCTTCTCCCGGGCAGATTCTACCTTAGGTTTTCCCACATCTTCCGTCCTGTGGAGAATCTGGCGCTGCAGGTTGCTCAAATCCACCGCATCGGAGTCCACT
>JAJZTU010000173.1:2293-7428 GCA_021848765.1 Bacillota bacterium | reverse complement strand
CGGGGTTCATCCCCAATTTTGTACGGGTGTTCATTAACACTGGGTACTCCTTTGTCATCAAGCCCCTTGAGTACTGCCCCTAAAGCTTCTGCCTCAAAGGTTTGGCAATAAGGCGCCCGTACAGCATCAAAATCACAGATGGTATAGCCACCGGCAGCCAGGGCGGCCATAGCCCCACCTTTTTTATTTGCCTCCGGCCAATAGACTTGGAGCTTATCCATCTGGTCCCAAGTGGCATGTTGGCAGACACTGAACACCGGGGTCAGGTCAACCGGCAGCTTATTAAAAGCAGCTAAGACCCGTTCCCTACCTGACATTGTTTGCATCATTTTTCAACCTCCTTCGAGCTACTCTGCTTATCTCCCTTTTCCCAGGTTCCAACGCAGGTTCACGTTATCCTAATAATTTAGCAATTTATATGCCATAATTGCTGAAATTACACAATTTAAAAGATAATCCCTACTAAACCCTTGCATAGCAAGGATAGACAGGGACAATTTCCGTTGGCATCAACCTGAAAAACTTGTTGAGCGTTTCAGGCAAGGCTGGTTTAATTCCAAAAGTAATCAGATTACTGACCCGAGGCCGGATTTCTTGACGTTAAGCTACAATCCCGTTTGATTCCGTTTATAATCAGAGCAGCGGACTCCATAGCCATAGTGGCTACTCCTAAGGGCAGGGGATCATGAATTAACCTGGTTTTACCCAGCCTGGCAATGGCTTGCTCCGGAATCCCAAGGGGCAGGCCGGGTGCGGCCACAATAGTCCTTTCGTGAATCAAACCTTCCGGTATACTGTCAGAAGCAGGACTGGCATCTAAAATCAGCGCAGGAATCCCCCTTTCCTGTTCCCTTGCCGGCAAAAGACTTAAAGGAAAAAAGGCCCTGGCTCTCTTGATTCTTTCTGGAATCAATTCACTGACTACAATCCTGGCCCCTAATTTATGTAATAATGTACCCGCACTAAGGCCCACGGGGCCTAAACCAATTAACCAGACCTCCCGCCCCGCCACACCGCCGGCAGCACAGTTCAGGGCCATGGCAAAGGCTTTACCGGTAGCTGCGCTGTTATCCACCGTCTGACCGGTCGAGGGGATAAAAGCCGTAAACCCGTGGTCGTCTGCAGACAAAATGATATTAGCCTTTTGCTTTAAAGCTTCCTTCCACCCCAACTGGTCCGGTTGGGTGACCCAGGCGGTTATTCCGAGAAAGTCTACAATACTTTTGACAGCCATGCCAAAACCGGGGATAATTCCTTGTCCGCAAGTCAGGGGAACGACAGCAGCCTTAAGCTCAGCCATCGAACTATCCGTACTTAAAACAGGCACACCGGCTGCCATTTGGGCCAGTTCAAGCAAAGAGTGCCCAGTCTGGCTTCTGAGTAACTGATCATACTCCGGTAGCGCTGCCGGAATAGGCTGTACATCGGTACTACAAAGCCTGGTCATCCTACCATCTCCTCTACAGGTGGCTTGGGGTCGCTAAAATACCTGAGTTTATGGTCTCGGATTAATTGGTTTAAAAACTTGTCCCGTTTTTCTTCTACGTTAGCCGGAGAACTGCCGGTGATGATTACGGTAGCTACCCAATCCCGGGATCCTGGGACATAATCAGTGAGAACCTGGTCTGCTCCCCCAAGACCGGTGAATAAATTTAACGGAAGCCTGCCCGCCAGACAAGTCTCCCCCACCACTTCCAGATGATCGCCGGCAATCTTAAAATGTTCCAGATTGACAGCTAAATTGGCAGTGGCTGGGCATTCCGGCAAGGACCCCTGGCAAAATAGCCGGACCAGCTTTTCCACCATATTAATTCCCGAGGCGTGATACACGGCGATGGGGGTTTGACTGGGCAGGCGGGCATCAATTTCAATGACCTTGGGTATCCCTTCGCCAACCATGACCTCCACATCCATAATTCCCGTCAGACCTAACTTCCGGGCAATCTTCAGGGCGCTTTCTGTTAAGCTTTGGGCCACTTCCGGGGTCATTTGGGCAGGTACAACCACTCGCTTACAATCATAAGCGCGGTCAAAAAGCAGTTGGGTAACAGGTAAGCAGATACCTTCCCCCTCGTGGGCAATTACTTCGACGGAAAGAGAAGGCCCGGAAACAAATTCTTCGGTGACAATCTCGTCACCCAGTAACATCAGCTCTTTTTGGAACTGGCGAAGTTCATGGTTATTGCGGGCCAGCTTAACCCCTTTGCTGCCGCTTTGACCGGAAGGCTTCATAATCACCGGAAACTGGCAATTGGGCCAGGCTCTTGGTGTTGGAATACCAATCCGGGCAAACAGCAGGTTACTTTTTACCTTGGAACTTGATATGCTGTAAGCGTGGGCATCGTGAAGATAAGGTATTCCTGCCCTGGTGCAGTATTCCGCCAGGGCCTGTAATGCTTCGGCGTTCTCTGTAGCCGGTAAAAGTACGGCAACTGTGGACAGGATTTTCCGGGTGCGCTCAGGTTCCCGGACTACATCTACCCGGTGGAATTCCGAAGCCAGTTTAAGGGCCAAAGGGGTTGGGTTTTTGTCCAGGAGAACCACTTCATACCGGGCCATGCGGGCTAAATAAGCTGCCTCAACACCTTGCAACTGGCCACCCACGATAGCGATGCGCATGGTTATGCCCCCTTTCTTTTTCTAAGCAGAAGTTCATCCAGTATCGATAATCAAGCAAGGAAGCGGCCGTCAAACCCATTTGCTTTAGTACAGGGGTGACCCCGGCAACGGTACGGCCCCCTTCATTAATATCCAATGTACTTTGGGATACACCGGCCAAGCCTTGAGCAGGTGGAATAATGGAGGTAACCACGTTGGCCCCGGCTGCCAGTCTTCCGGCTAAGCCTTGTAAACCCTCGACATCTAAAGAAGCCGGGATTAACCGGTCTGGATTTAACAGCCGGAGCACGGCTATAGCTAATAGCTCTGTCAGCCTGGAGGGGGATTGCAAATGACTGAGTGGTGTATCTTCTTGTGGTACCAGGCTCATTACCCGGACTTGCCCATTTTTCCGGCCACTCATTTGACGTAAACTATGAACCCGGTCGGCCAGGCTTTCACCAACCCCTAAGAGAATTCCATCTTCCACAAGTAAACCGGCTTTTTCTGCCTGAATTCTGGCCAAATTTCTCATTTCGAAGCTTTGGCCTAAACGAAGCTGCTTAAACAGTTGACGGCTGTGGGTCTCCTGATACAGGGCATACCAGTCAGCTCCGGCTTCGGCTAATTGCCTGAGTGTTTCCTCCGGAACCACTCCCGGGGAAACCATAACCGGTAAACCACTAACTTGTTTAACGGCGGCTACCAGTTCAATTAACTGACCGTATCCTTCCTGCCGGTGAATCTCCGGGTCTTCACCCATGGTCAGGTCAATCAGGTGTACTCCTGAATCAGCCAGTTCTTTGGCGATGCCAAGAATTTCTGATCTATCTTTACGGTAGCGGGGGCTAAGGCCATTATCTTGACGATAATAACAGAAGCTGCAGTTGTTCCGGCAGTATGTAGAAAAATAGATGAAACCATATAAAAAAACCCGATTCCCAAAATAACGGGACCGGACTTCTCTGGCTGCAGCAAAAACCTCGTCTGCTTCCTGCCTGCAGGATATGGACAAGAGGTGAGTAATTTCACCGGGTCTTAAGTTGGCTCCCCGGGTAACCCGGTGCAGAATGCGGCTGGTTACATACGCTTTTGGGAACTCCATCAAGACCTCTCCTTTCTTACTCATAGGCTCATAGGCATTATAAATTTAATCTGGCTCCATCCAGATAAATCAGGCTCCGGCCCACCCGCCTAATCTGACCAAATCCCCCTTTAACCATTGTCAGCCTTTCCAGGCCAAAACCAACCCCCACCCAACTCTCGGTAATCCCCCACTTTTCATCTAAGGGATGGGGACCCCAAGTTCCGGAAGCTGCCTCCAAATCGCCTGCAATCAGCACATCGACTGTTTGGCCATATACCTCTGATTCTTCGCTAACCAATTGGTATTCCAAACCAACTTTTGCCATTACCAAAGCGATCAATTCTTGTAAGCGCTGTTCCGGAGAGTTCTCCAGGCCCAGTTCCACCAAATTTAACATAGTAAATTCACTCAAATGACAGGAACCCTTCGACTCTTTACGATAACATGAACCCACCTCAAAAATCCGGATGGGAGCAGGCCAAAGTTTACCCAGCCGGCTGAGCAGGGCATAAAGATTGGGGGCCAGCATCGGGCGCAGGCAACGCCCATCCTCCAGCCAGAAGATTTGCTTCCAGAGGGGGTGAGTTTCATCTATACCCATCCGGTATAAAGCTTCTTTGGCCAAAGTAGCCGGAGTTACTACCTCTACGAACCCCGCCTCAACTAAAGCCAGAGCAAGCTGTGTTTCCATTTGGCGTAACAGAGGCCGGCCCAGGCCATCTCTTAGGGACTGAAGAAGGGCCTTATTTTTGGTGATAAGCTCATCCTGTAATGTGGCAAAACCTTGATTACGCTCTTCCTGGGAGCCAAAACAGGCAGCCAATTTATCTGCCGGGGCGTCGAGTTCAATTAAGCGCTGTTTTTGTGTCGTAGTAAATTGAACTGCCACTAGTGTTCACTCCCAATTATTTGAATAATGTTTCACCATACTTCTCCAGTTTCCAATCGGGTATCTTGCAATGAGGACAAGGGGCTAAGTACCATTTATTTCTCAGCCATCTTGCTCCTCTCCCGGTCTTAGACTGTTTAACCTTAATAGTTTGGTTGCAATGGGTTAGGATTTCCATGTATCCTCCCCTGACCTTTATTGAGCGAACCCCGTGCAGGATACCCTTGCGTGAGGGCCAGAGTTTAATCTTAGTAACGATTTCACCTGGTGAAACTCTTTTCCGAAATACCCTTTTTTTCTTGGTTGGAATTACCGGCTGATAGAGCCATTCCAGTGGTAAACTCATCACCCCACCCCCAATAAAGGAATAATGTCAGGATTAAATATGGAGGAGGATCCGGGAGTTAAACCCGGCTGCACAGATTTAGAGTCTGCGCGGTCTTACCGACCAATCCTCCATGTTTAACTAATAAATCTGAGTGTGTAGTTTGATTCGACGGAGAATCAAAAAACCCTGCCATAGTTGTTTGAATTTTCCGCATTTTTTGGAGAGGAACATCC
>JAJZTU010000173.1:0-2283 GCA_021848765.1 Bacillota bacterium | reverse complement strand
CATCCGGCAGGTACTCTGTCCCACCGAATTTTCATTGCCGCTTTTCCCTCCTCCCCTTATCTTTTCTTTTAGCAAATACTATGCCATTTTATGACCATTGAATAGCAAAGCCTTGAGTAGTGAGGGCAAAAATATTTCTCCTTGTTAATCCGGGAGACGTTCTTTCCCCACGTCGATTCCAATTGTAATCAAGAAGATGTCTCAGAGCTTTTTGCCAGCACATTAGGCAATTGTAATCGCTGATTCTCAATCGAATCAGCGCCTGGTAAATGAATAAATCTCAATAACAGAAAGCGCCCATACGGCAAACCCTCCGGATAACCTGCCAACCGGGGAAATGTCTTCCCCAGTCAACTGAAAGGTAATAACAGCGAAAAAACCCATGAAAAAGAGGAGAGTTAAGCCTCGCATAGGTTTACCAATTAGCACATGCCCGGAAGCCGGTACTATCATGGCGGCTAAAATAATTAACCACCTTGGAAGTTTGGAGGCAGGTCTCTCTGACAAAACCGGTCACCTCCCGGTATCGTTATAGACTTTTAGCCTTTGTGGTTAAGGCCTTTGTGGCTAAGCTCCCTGTGCAGTTCCAGTGCTGCCTGGAAATACCGCTCAAAAAATTCCCGTTTGAAAATTAAGCTGGAAAAGTCCGTGGCCCGGGTGATTACATAAGAACTTTTTTTCCCTTTGGAAAGCAGGATAGTAATCCTAATAAAGTTTTTCTGTAACAACAGTTCCGCACAGTTGTTACCTTCGGGAAATAACTTAGCTAAACAAGCTTCCAGGTTTAAAGGATAATGGTCTTCAGCCAAAAACAAATGGTATTCCTGGTTATTTAACCGGATTTCTTTGTGCACTTTTTCAAAAGAACCGGGCAGAAAAAAGTGCGAGCTCCGGGTTTCAACATCTTGTTTACGTACCCGCAATAAAAAGTTATTGGGAACATAAATATACATCCGCAAATAGAGACGGGGCAGGCGATGTAAGACCAAGGCATCCACTTCCGGGACCAGCTTGATCTTATACCCGTCATAGATACCGGACAGGACCGGAAATTGACTCCTGCTCTTACTCAATTCGTATTGCTGCAGATAGGGTATAAACTCACTATAAAACAACAGGCCCTTTTGTTTGGCCTTTTGCCTGGAGTGCATAAAGGAATATACACTCCAGGCCAGCAGCAAACCAATACTTACAGGCAGTAGAAGATCCATAGTTTAGTACCCTTGCGGCCGGGGCAGTTCCTTTTTAATAAAAGTCTTATAATCCAGGAATTTACTCCGGTGGACTACAAACCAAATTGAAGCGGCAATGTAGAACATGGTACCGGCCAGTAGATTGACGGCATAGCCTAAATAAAATCCGGCGAAAACAAAGAGTACCAGTATAGCCAAAAAAGTTGCCGGCAAAGGATGCCAAGGGGATATATAGCCCCGTTCAATGCTTCCCATTGGCCACATACGTCTAAACCTGAACATAATAATTGCCTTCAGAAGATAGTCGTATACAGCCGATAAGATCGAGAAGGCAATAACCTGATCCAGCAAACCGGTAAAAGCAAAGCTGGCGGATATCGGCACCAGAAATATCACGGCCCGGTATGGCGTCCTGAATTGGGGATGGATACCACCAAACCAGTTCGGGACCAGATGGTCCTTGGCCATAGAGTACCAGGCCCGGCTGGAGTCAATAATACAACCGTTGGCACTGGCCAGGCAGGAAAGTGCGGTCCCTACGAAGAGAGCAGCGATAATAAAGGGCATTTTCGTATTCAGGGCCGCCTCATAAAGGGGATAAACGGATTTTCCCAAACTGACCCAGTCGACCAGGCCGGAAGCAACATACCAGGTTATAGTAGCGCCCACTAAGAGTGATACTACCCCGGCCATCATTCCCACCGGAAGAGAACGGGCAGGGGAACGGCATTCTTCCGCGCCCAACACCGCTCCTTCAATCCCGAGATAATACCAGATTCCGAATTGCAGAGCGGCAACAATACCAATCCAACCGTAAGGCAAACCGCTCATCAACTCTTTGTGTTTCAATAGACTGGCCTCGGGCAGATAAAATTTAGTCCCGAATAACAGGATAAAAATGGTCACATAAGCTATAAAGGTAATCACCAGATTGACGGTAAGCGTTGCTTCTATACCCCGGTAATTTAACACTGTCAAAATTGCCAGTGACAGGAGAATCCATGGCAGGGCGGTAATCGCCGGGCTTAAGGTCTTCATTAACTCACCTATTACTAACGCATCTGCAGCCTCCAGCATGGTGTATTCGAAA
>JAJZTU010000172.1 GCA_021848765.1 Bacillota bacterium | reverse complement strand
GCCTCTTGGGCCTAAGCCAGGAAGAGGCGGTAGAGAAGTTCGGGTTTATGCTGGAGGCCTTTGAGTATGGGACCCCGCCCCATGGCGGAATTGCTTTTGGGATTGACCGGTTGGTGATGCTGCTGGCAAAGAAGGAATCTATCCGGGATGTTATTGCTTTCCCGAAAACCCAGAGCGCTACCGATCTGATGACCCAGGCCCCCTCGGAGGTTGCCCCGAAGCAATTGAAAGAACTGCACATCCGCCTGGATGTGCTGGTTAAGAAGTAACCTGTGAAAATCCCGTCTCCTTTGAATCAGTTATGGAGACGGGATTTTTTGCTGTAGCAAGCGTTAGTCGTTAAGCGGTTGAGGATAATGCCGGCGAAAACAGGACAAGGATCAGCCGGATCCAACTAGTAGGACTTATTGCACTTGCAATGCCTGGATAAGTATGTTATATTTTACTTAGTGTATAACTGATTTGAGTGTTTACAGCCCTGCAATGTGCGTGATCAGCCGGGTAGTTTTGAGCCAACACCAAAACTACGGGAGCCCGGACTCTGGATGTGGCTTGAATGCCTCCTTTGAGTGGACTCAAAAAGCATTCAGGAGGGTACCCACCTGCGGGAGCAGGTTCAAAAACACGGCCTCACGGCATGGTGGGGTTTATAAGGACTTTCCTTCAGAGGCACACCTTTAAGGTGTGTCTTTAAATTTACTCACAGCAGCTTTATTCCTAATTTAGTATGTGTTATTATGGTTTGGGAAAACTATGGGTGTGTGAGGAGGCCGTGGAAGTGCTGCATAGATTTTCGCGAATGGAGATTTTGATTGGGACTCCGGCTTTGGAAAAACTGGCCCGGAGTAAAGTAGCTGTTTTCGGGGTCGGAGGAGTAGGTTCCTATACTGTGGAGGCATTGGCCAGGGCCGGTGTGGGACATCTGGTGCTGGTAGATTATGATGATGTCTGCCTGACCAATATCAACAGGCAGCTCCATGCCCTTAACAACACCATAGGCAAGTCAAAGGTTGAACTAATGGCAGAGCGGGCCAGGCTGATTAATCCCAAGCTTGAGGTGACTGCCATCCGGGAATTCTATCTTCCGGAGAATGGGGAAAGGTTGCTCCAGCCTGATCTGGATTATGCTGTGGATGCCATGGATACGGTTACAGCCAAACTGGATTTAATCAAGAGGTGCTATCAGACCGGAATCCCTGTGCTAACCTGTATGGGAGCAGGAAATAAGCTCGACCCTACTGCTTTTCAGGTAACGGACATTGCGGAGACCTCGGTGTGCCCACTGGCCAAAGTGATGCGGCGGGAACTGCGTAAAGCGGGAATAGCAAAGGGAATCAAGGTTGTGTATTCCACCGAACCACCCCGTACCCCCATTAAAGTAGAGGCGGATTGCAGCACTCATTGTGTCTGTACCAACAAGGAGGCTATTGCCAATTGTGCCCGCCGGAGGCAAATACCGGGAAGTATTTCCTTTGTTCCCCCGGTGGCCGGGCTAATCCTGGCCGGGGTGGTAGTAAATGACCTCATTGCGGATTGTCTGCCTGGTTAAGTGAAATGAGTTTTAGTACTAATGGTTTGACACGGGCATCCCCAGGGGTTTATAATTATAATCAATACATAGCTACAGCGAAGAGTAACTACAAAATTGCACTCAGGAGGGATTTTAATGGCAGGAGCTAATGTTTTGACCTTTAATGATGCCAATTTTAAGACCGATGTTTTGGAAAGTACTGAACCGGTGTTGGTGGATTTTTGGGCGGCCTGGTGTGGACCTTGCCGGATGATTGCCCCGGTCGTTGATGAAATCGCTGATGAGTACGCCGGTAAGCTTAAAGTTGGCAAGGTTAATGTGGACGAGAATCGTCAGGTTGCTATGAATTATGGGGTTATGAGTATACCCACGCTGATTGTTTTTAAGAACGGACAGGCTGCAGAAAGAATTGTCGGTTACCAGAACAAGCAACAGTTAGCTGCGGTATTGGGTAAGCATTTCTAAAAGTAACAGGGCAAAAATTTATCCTTAAAAAATCTTGGCTCTTCCGGGCCAAGGTTTTGCTTTTTAAAGTTGGCGTACAATGCTTTTGGGCAGGCAAATACAAGTAGTGGTCGCCGGAAGGCCCGGGGCGGAATAGAAGCTGACCTGTACACCGGTAGCAGCCAGAGCCCTTGCTTTTTCCCGGCTGCAGAAACAGGTGGATTGAAGATGGGTAAGTACGTCCTGCCAGGCTAGATTGAGAGCTTGGGAGGGCCGGGAATGACAGGACAAAAATGACCAGCTGAATCTGTTTTCCAGGCGAGGCCTTTGCAAAGGAAAGTCCTCCAGGATGTTAACCTCGATTTCCACCTCGATCTGCGGACCGGTACCTGTTTTGGCATTAAAAACAGGCTTACGCTGTACTCCAACGGGTTTGCCCAGGCTGAGTCCTCCGCCGGGAAGAAAGACCGGGAGATAGAGGGAGTTTCCCGGATACAGGAGGGCGGGCAGGAGGCAGCCCCCGTGGTTTCCGGCCAGGAGTGGCCTAACCTGACCGTCAGATAACACCGAAGCATAGCCAAGGGCCGAAGCTTCCGGGGACAAATTATTCACCCGGATTTCCAGAATGTCTCCAGGCTCCGCCCCGGGGATAGTTAAGGTTTCGCTCAACTGCCGGTCGGCATCCGGAATTAAAAGTTTAAAACTAGCGTTACCCTGCACCATAATTCCCTACCACCTTAAATAGAAATTAGGTAGTTGCATCTGATACAATATATGATGGATGGACAAGATTAAGACTGAGCTAAAATAAGCCCAAAAATTACATATTAATCTCCCTGCTTAAAATTGTAGAAAATAAAACATACTACTTCTACAGGAAAACAATGGATAGTTCAGGTAGGACAGGAATGGGATGAGGTCGCAAGGAGCCGGATGAGGTCACAAAGAAGTAGGATTCAGGTCGCAAAGGAGTGGGATTCAGGTGGCAAAGGTTATCATCGATTTGCGCAGTGACACGGTTACCCAGCCAACGGAAGCAATGCGCCAGGCAATGGCCCGGGCTGAGGTGGGGGATGATGTTTTTGGTGAGGACCCGACGGTCAAAAGATTAGAAGAGCTGGCAGCAGAGCGCTTTGGCAAGGAGGCAGCCCTGTTTGTGGCCAGCGGGACAATGGGTAATCAAGTAGCCATACTTACTCATACCAGCCGGGGTGATGAGATTATCGTGGAGTCTGAGGCCCATGTGTATTTCTATGAGGTAGGAGGAATCGGGGCCTTGGCAGGGGTACAGACCCGCACCATCAGGGGCTACAGGGGTACCCTTCCGGCCGATAAGGTCAGGCAGGCTATTCGCCTGAGTGATATTCATTTCCCCAAGACCAGCCTCATTTGTTTGGAAAATACCCACAACCGTGCCGGGGGTACGGTAACTGACCTGGAGCAGATGGAGGCAGTCGGGTCGGTAGCCAAGGAGTACAACCTTGCTGTGCACTTGGACGGGGCGCGGATTTTCAATGCCGCGGTTGCTCTTGGGGTAGGTGTTAAAGAGCTTACTAAGGATGCTGATACAGTGATGTTCTGCTTGTCCAAGGGGCTAGCCGCTCCTGTGGGCTCGCTGCTGGTAGGGCCGGGAAGCTGGATTGCCAAAGCCCGCAAGTGGAGAAAAATGCTGGGTGGTGGAATGCGCCAGTCCGGGGTGATTGCTGCAGCGGGAATTGTGGCCCTGGAGCAAATGGTGGACAGGCTGGAGGAGGATCATCTTAACGCACGAAAACTGGCCGAAGGACTGGCCAATATCCCGGGAATTCAAATAGAACTGGGCAGAGTCCAGACCAACATTGTACTGGCTGATTTAGAGGCTGCGGGAATAGCGGTACCTGTTTTCCTGGACAGGTTAAAGGAACAGGGAATTAAGGCGGTTCCTTTTGGAGAGCACCTGGTGAGGTTTGTAACCCACAAGGACATTGCACCTGAGGATATTGACACCACATTATGGAGTGTGCAGCAAGTCATGCGGAGTTAGGTTTGGAGGGGAACCATGGATTTGTTTGAGCTAGCGGGCCAGCAGGAACGCCTGCGACAGGCGCCTTTGGCTGACCGGATCAGGCCCCGGACCCTGGAGGAATTTGTGGGGCAGGAGGCAATAGTCGGACCGGGAAAGCTGTTACGGCGGGCTATCGAGGGAGACCAACTCAGGTCGGTAATTTTTTACGGTCCACCAGGAACCGGAAAGACAACCCTGGCCAAGGTAATTGCCAATACAACTAAGGGTGAATTTGTACAGCTCAATGCGGTAACTTCAGGGGTAGCCGATATTCGCCAGGTCACCAAGGATGCCAGGGAGCGGCAAAATCACTATGGTCGTAAGACCATCCTGTTTGTTGACGAGATCCACCGCTTCAACAAGGCCCAGCAGGACGCCCTGCTGCCTTTTGTGGAGGATGGCACAATTATTCTTATCGGGGCTACCACGGAAAATCCTTATTTCGAAGTGAACTCAGCCCTGCTCTCCCGGTCAAGGGTATTTGCCCTGCAGCCCCTAACCGGGGGAGAAATCACCCAATTATTAAAAAACGCCCTGTCAGACCCTGAGCGGGGCCTGGGGATGTACCGGGTCCAGGTGGAGGAAAAGGCTCTGGAACACCTGGTGAAGACGGCCAGGGGTGATGCCCGGAGCGCCTTGAACGCACTGGAACTGGCGGTTTTAACCACCTCTCCTGATCCACAGGGTATACGGCAAATTACCCTCAGTGTTGCTGAGGAATCCATCCAAAAACCGGCTGTCTTGTATGACAAACAGGGTGACCAGCACTATGATGTAATCTCGGCCTTCATTAAGAGCATGCGGGGCTCAGACCCGGATGCAGCCTTGCACTGGCTGGCCAGAATGCTCTATGCCGGAGAAGACCCCCGCTTTATCGCCAGAAGGCTGATTGTTCATGCTTCAGAAGATGTAGGCCTGGCCGACCCCCAGGCGCTGCAGGTAGCGGTAGCCGCAGCCCAGGCCCTGGAATATGCAGGCATGCCCGAAGCCAGGATTCCCCTGGCCCAGGCCGTCATCTACATAGCCACAGCTCCCAAGAGTAACGCGGTATATTGTGCTATCGACCAGGCCCTGGAAGATATAGAGAAACGTGATGTGGGCAGAGTCCCCGCTCACTTGAGGGATGCTAACTACCGCGGCGCCTCCCAGTTGGGGCACGGCAAGGGCTACCTCTACCCGCATGACTACCCCGGCAACTATGTGGAACAGCAGTACCTCCCGGATCCACTGCTGGGCACCAGGTACTACAACCCCACCGCGAACGGCAACGAAGCCAAGGTGCGGGAGCGGCTCCGGCGGGGAGACCCTTAAAAAAATACCTAGCATTTTGCTTGGGATTAAATTGACATTAGACCAGGATTATGCTACTATAAATTCAAAACAATGCCGAGGAAATTGATAGGAATTGAGGTGGAATCATGAAGCTTTCCACAAAGGGGCATTATGGTGTTAAGGCTATGTTTGACCTGGCCCAGCATTACGGAGAGGGGCCTATTCCCTTAAAAAGTGTTGCCGAGCGCCAGGACCTCTCCGAGCACTATCTGGAGCAGCTGATTGCCGGGCTTAGAAAAGCCGGGTTGGTAAAAAGTGTCCGGGGTGCACAAGGTGGGTATACGCTGGCCAAGGAACCTGCAGATATCCGGGTGGGGGACATCATCCGGGTCCTGGAAGGGCCTATTGCTCCGGTAGACTGTGTCAACCAGGAAGACCCTGATTGTTGTGACAAGGCTGAGTTTTGTATTACCCGGGGTGTGTGGGAAAAAGTCAGGGACAGTATAACCGGGGTTCTGGACGGGATTACCCTGGCAGATATGGTAGAGGACTTCGAAAAAGCAAAACAGGTAAACAATTTTTACATGTATTATATCTAGAATAGGCGAGTGCTATATCCAGAATTTCTGGCATAGCCGGGTACTATATCCAGAATTACCGAAGGAGATGAAATTCAATGCGTCGAGTATATATGGACCATAGCGCTACCACTCCTATGGATCCGGAAATTGCCCAAAGCGTGCTGAAATATATGGTAGAGGACTTTGGGAATCCTTCCAGTATCCATGCATTTGGCCGGGAGGCCCGCAAGGCGGTGGAAGAGGCCCGGGAACGGGTTGCTTCAGCCATCGGGGCGAATCCTGCTGAAATTATTTTCACCAGCGGGGGTACCGAGGCAGACAATATGGCTATCTTGGGAGTTGCTACAGCTAACTGCAAAAAGGGTACCCATATCATTACCTCAACTGTAGAACACCATGCGGGATTAGATACCTGTAAACACCTGGAGAAAAACGGTTTTACCGTTACTTATATTCCGGTGGATGAGACCGGCCGGGTGCGGGTAGCAGATGTGGCTCGCGCCATCACCAAAAATACTATTCTCATCACCATCATGCATGCCAATAACGAGGTTGGGACCATTCAACCCATTGAGGAAATAGGGAAACTGGCCAGGGAAAAAGGGGTATATTTCCACGTGGATGCCGTCCAGTCCGTAGGCAAAATCCCTGTGCATGTTGATGAACTCAATGTGGACCTGATGTCCATTTCTTCCCATAAGATTTATGGTCCGAAAGGGGTAGGCTGCCTCTATGTGCGCAAGGGTGTGCGGCTTACGCCCATCACCCACGGAGGTTCCCAGGAGAGGAAGCGCCGGGCTGGTACGGAGAATGTTCCGGGGATTGTTGGCTTTGGTTTGGCCATGGAAAAGGCTGTGCAGGACCTCAGGGATGAAGCCCCTCGCCTGACCAGGATGAGAGACAGGCTGATCAAGGGCATCTTGGAGCGCTTGGACCATACCCAACTCAATGGACATCCCACCGAGCGCCTTCCCCACAATGTCAATTTCAGCTTCCAATTCATCGAGGGAGAGTCCCTGCTTTTGATGCTGGACATGAAAGGGGTTGCCGCTTCCAGCGGCTCAGCCTGTACTTCAGGCTCCCTGGACCCTTCCCATGTGCTTTTGGCCATGGGCATTCCCCACGAAGTTGCCCATGGTTCCCTGCGCTTGACCCTGGGCAGAGTGAATACGGAAGCAGATGTTGATTATATCCTGGAAGTGCTGCCTCCTATCGTGGAGAGACTCCGGGCCATGTCTCCGCTTAATGCCGGCTATCAAGTAACTGCAAGGGAGTGTTCAGCTCATGTATAGTGAAAAGGTAATGGACCATTTTTCCAATCCCCGCAATGTGGGGGAGATTGCTGACGCTGATGGGGTCGGCGAAGTTGGCAATGCCACCTGTGGGGACATCATGCGTATTTATTTGAAGGTAAAGGATAATATTATAGAGGATGTGAAATTCAAGACTTTCGGCTGTGGAGCCGCAGTGGCCACCAGCAGTATGGTTACAGAAATGGTAAAGGGCAAGACCATCGAGGAGGCGCTGGAGATTTCTAACAAGCAGGTTGCCGAGGCCCTGGACGGACTGCCT
>JAJZTU010000171.1 GCA_021848765.1 Bacillota bacterium | reverse complement strand
GGGCCACCCGGTCCCCCTTTTGGATGCCCAGGTTTTGCAGGGCATTGGCCATCGCAGCAACCATACCGGCTAAAGTCCGGTAATTGATACGGTGCTCCCCAAAGATAATTGCAGTATTGTCAGGCCACTCCCCGGCCCGCTGAAACAGGACTTCATGTAAAGTAATTTCGGGATACTCCAAAGTGGGCCGCACTTCCTGAGGGTAGTGTTTTAACCAAATTTTCTCTACATCCCGCACCATCCTTATCCAACCTCCTCGTATACGCACTTCCTGCGGTAACTAAACTTTTTACTCCTTAACGGCCCTTGAACTGGGGTATCCCTTTCACCTGAATTGCCCGGATGGCTTCCTGCTTATCCTCAGTTGTAAAACAATAAGCTGAGGCAATTTGTTCAAAAAGCAATCCGTGCTGCAGGCCGGTCTCACCGGCCAAATTAATGGCTTTCTTAGCCAAGTTAATGGCTACCGGCGGGTTACCGGCAATGCGACCGGCTATTTTCCGGGTCTCCTCCATTAAGCTTGCGGCAGGCACTACCAAATCTACTAAACCAATGCGGGCTGCTTCCTGAGCATCAATGGTGTCCCCGGTAAGAATCAGGCGTTTGGCCTGGCTGGGGCCAACCACCCGGGTAAGCCGCTGAGTACCTCCCATATCCGGGTTGATCCCCAGTTTCACCTCATTTATGGAAAATTTGGCGGTATCGGCCGCAAGACGAATATCCGCTGCCAGGGCCAACTCTAACCCACTGCCGACCACCAGGCCGTTGATGGCGGCGATTACCGGCCGGGAATGGCGCTCCCAGCCGGTATTTATCTCCTGATAAGCTTGCAATTCCTGCAGGATAAAGTTAGCATCCACCTGGGCTAAAACCCCCAGGTCCACACCGGCACAAAAGAAGCTTTCACCGGCCCCGGTCAGAATAATCACCCGGACCTCCGGGTCTGAATGTAGTTGCCGTTGTATATTGGCCATTTCACGATACATTTCCTTGGTCCAGGCATTGCCTTTTTGGGGTCTGTTAATGGTTACTACCGCAATCCCCGCCGCTTTCTCCACTAACAACAACTGCTCAGTCATCCTGTACTTCCCCCCGTTTCTGTCAAGTTTCCTCCCCGGAGTAGATTAGTCTCTAAAAGTTGTACCTCCCGTCAGCAATTACCCGGTCGGCAATATCCCGCTGCAAGCCAATGGTATTAACAGGGTTTACCCTGGCCAGTTTCTTGACGGCTGACAGTTGGGTACGCAAAGTATCACCCTGCTCCACTGCTGCCAAGGTCTCCCGGGCCAGCGACTCTACCCGCTGAAAAGCCTCATAGCAGTACAGCCTGGCCATCTTCGCCTTCACTTGTGCCCGGTCTCCTTCCCTTGCCAGTGCCTTCTCTGTCCTGAGCACCACACTCTCCATAGCAAAGATTTCAATTATCGCATCAGCCAGATTGCCCAGAATCTCCTGCTCTTCTGCCAGTTTGTTCCCCAGTTTTTGAGCCGCTACCCCGGCAAACAGCAGGGCAATTTTTTTAGCGCGGTCTACCAGTGATTTCTCCAGGCCCAGGGGCAGGCCCTCATCTACAGGTTGTGCCGCAGCGAGCACATCGCCCATCACCTTTTGGGCAGCAGCCAGTAAGGGCAATTCTCCCTTCATGCCCTTGCGCAGCAGGGTAGAGGGAATAATCAACCTGTTAATTTCATTGGTCCCCTCGAAGATGCGGTTAATCCGGGAATCCCGGTACATCCGCTCAACAGGGTACTCCTGAATAAACCCGTAGCCGCCATAGATCTGGACAGCCTCATCTGTCACAAAATCCAATACCTCAGAGGCAAATACCTTGTTAATTGAGCATTCGATGGCATATTCCTCAATGCCCTTGGCCGCCTGCCGGCCGGCATCGGCGCTGCTTTGGTCGATACCGCTGAGAATATCGTCGAGTAAGCCGGCATTACGGTAGACCATGCTCTCGCCGACATAAATCCGGGTGGCCATCTTAGCCAGCTTGCTGCGAATCATCCCAAAATCAGCGATGGGCCTGCCAAACTGCTTCCGCTCCAGGGCATATTGGATAGAAACTTCCAGGGCATACTTGGATGAACCGATACAGGCCGCCCCCAATTTATAGCGGCCGATATTCAGGATGTTGAAGGCTACCACATGGCCTTTGCCGATTTCGCCCAACACATTTTCCACCGGTACCCTGGCATCTTCCAGAATCACCGGACGGGTGGATGAACCTTTAATCCCCATTTTCTTTTCTTCCGGGCCCAGGGATAAACCAGGGGTATCCCGGTCCACGATAAAGGCGGTGAAATGCTCGCCGTCCACCTTGGCATAAACAATAAACACATCGGCAAAGCCTGCATTGGTAATAAACTGCTTGGTACCGTTAAGAATATAGTACTTGCCGTCAGCGGACAATACCGCCTTGGTTTTGGCGCCCAGGGCGTCAGAACCTGAGCTGGGTTCAGTCAGGCAATAGGAGGCAATCAGCTCACCGGTGGCCAAACCGGGCAGGTATTTCTGCTTCTGGGCCTCAGTGCCGAAAAAGACAATGGGCAGGGTCCCTATTCCTGTATGAGCCGCATGGGCCACAGTAAACGCCCCGCCTTTGACGGTGTTTTCGGTAATCAGGCTGGACCCGACTTTACCCAGTTCTCCGCCGTCATACTTCTCGGCTACATCTGCTCCCAACAGGCCCAACTCACCGGCCTTTTGCATCAGCCCCCTGATGAGCCCTTCTTTTTGCTGCTCCAGTTCTTCCACCAGGGGCGCTACTTCGCCCTCGGTAAAATCAGCTGTTGTCTTGGCGATCATGCGGTGTTCTTCGGTGAAATCCTCCGGGGTAAAGACCTGGTCTGGGGTAATGTTTTCAATGATAAAGCTTCCACCTTTGATTATTGACATGTTAGTATTCCTCCTTTTTGTTAATTACAGCCGCTCAAAGACTCCGGCGGCCCCCATCCCCCCACCGATGCACATGCTGACTATGCCGTAGCGGCCGCCGCACCGGCCCAGTTCGTTTAGCAGGCTGACGGTTAATTTGGTGCCTGTGCATCCCAGGGGGTGCCCGAGGGCGATGGCCCCGCCGTTGACATTGACCTTCTCAGGATCCATTTCCAACTTGCGAATTACGTAAAGGTCCTGAGAGGCAAAGGCTTCGTTCAGTTCGAAGAGGTCCACCCGGTCTATAGTCAGACCCGCTTGGCGTAGCGCTTTGGGAATGGCTACTACCGGCCCGATCCCCATTTCGTCGGGATGGACCCCACCTACAGCAAAGGAACGGAAGACAGCCAAAGGTTTTAACCCCAATTCCCGGGCCCGCTCAGCAGACATGACTACCACGGCTGCTGCAGCGTCACTAGTCTGCGAGGAGTTACCGGCTGTTACCGTGCCTTGGGCATGGAAGGCCGGTTTCAGTTTAGCCAGGCTCTCCGGAGTAGTATCGCGGCGGACACCCTCATCTGTTGTGAAGAGAACTTCCCGCTCCCGGAGTTTCCCATCAACCAGTTCTCGCTTAACAAGAGGTACCGGAACTATTTCCGCCTCAAACCGGCCTTCATCAATAGCCCGGGCGGCTTTTTGATGACTGGCCACAGCGAAGGCATCCTGGTCCTGACGGCTGATGCCATAACGTTGGGCCACATTTTCGGCGGTTAAACCCATGCCTAAATAGGCAGAGGGCATGTTGTCCATCAACCAGGGATTGGGCGCAATCTTGTTTCCACCCAGGGGGATGGTGCTCATGCATTCCACCCCGCCGGCAACAATCACCTGGGCTGCTCCCACCATGATTTGCTGGGCGGCCAGGGCAATTGACTGCAGGCCTGATGAGCAAAAGCGATTAACCGTATACCCCGGCACAGAAATCGGCAGGCCGGCCCGCAGGGCTACCACCCGGCCCAGATTCATGCCCTGCTCTGCCTCAGGGAAAGAACACCCGATAACAACATCGTCAATCTCCTCAGACTCCAAACCAGGCACCCGGGCCAAGGCCTCCTTAACCGCCAAGGCTCCCAAGTCTTCCGGGCGGATATCTTTTAATGTGCCGCGGGGCGCCTTTCCTACCGGTGTCCGCACCCCGGCCACTATTACAGCTTCATTCATACTTGAATCCTCCTTTGGGAATTAAATTTATCCCGCAAATACTCCCTCAGCTCCGCACGGAATTAGTTGCGCAGCGGTTTGCCTTTGCTCAGCATATACCGCATCCGGTCCTGGGTCTTGGGCTCACCACACAGGCTTAAGAACGCCTCCCGCTCCAGGTCCAGCAGGTACTGCTCAGTAACCGGGGTATTGGCGGGAACATTTCCGCCGGCCAGGACGTGAGCTACCTTATCAGCCAGGAACCGGTCATATTCACTGATGTAGCCACCCTGTTGCAAGGTGTAGGCCCCTAAACGCAGCACCGCCGCACCTGATTGACCCACCACCCGCACCTGCTTAGGCCTTAAGGGCACAAAGCCCTCTGAGGCCATCGCCAGAACAGTGGCTTTGGCATCCTGTAACAAGTGGTCCTGGCTGACGGTAGTTCCGTCACTGTCGCGCAGGTAACCCAGTTGCTTGGCCTCCGGCCCACTGGTGGATACCTTAGCCATGGCTATCGTTTCAAAGGCCTTGTTGACAAAGGGCTGCAGGTCTGTCTGCACACCGCCGGGCACACCCTCCACACTGCGGTAGACCATTTCCTTAGTTCCTCCACCGGCGGGAATTAAGCCCACTCCCAATTCCACCAGACCCAGATAAGTTTCTGCAGCAGCCCTGACCCGGTGGGAGTGCAGGCAAACTTCGGCGCCACCCCCCAGGGCCATGGCGTGGGGCGCGGCAACTACCGGTTTGCTGCAATACTTCAACCTCAACATAGCCTGCTGGAATTGGCGGACCATCAGGTCAATATCGTCCCAGTTCTCATCCTCGGCTTCCAGCAGCACCAGCATTAAATTGGCCCCTACGCAGAAATTCTTACCCTGGTTACCGATTACCAGGCCCTGCCAGTTCTTTTCCACTTCATCTACAGCGGCATCAATCATGGCAATAATGTCACTGCCAATGGCATTGCTTGGCGAGTGGAATTCCAGGCAGGCCACCCCATCACCCAAATCTACCAGACTGGCTCCCGGGTTAGCTTTTATAACAGGCTTTTCCTCCTTCAGGCTCTTCAAAATAATTACTCCCGGGCTGCTTTCCAGAGTTTTGTATTCATCACTCCCCGGATCATAGCAGGCCAGACCGCGACCCGACCGCAGATAAAAGGACTTTTTCCCACCGGCCAATAATTTGCTGACTAAAGCCGGAACAGGTTCACCCTCCTTTTGCAGGCGGGCTGCTACTTGTTCTACCCCCAGGGCATCCCAGGTCTCAAAAGGACCCAACTGCCAGTTAAAGCCCCACTTCATGGCATTATCCACCGCAGTCAAATCATCAGCCATTTCCAGGGCGTGCTCAGCAGTATACACCAATACCTGCTTGGTTACCGTCCAGGCCAACCGGCCGGCTTCATCCCCGGCAAACACCAATGCCCGCATCCGCTCCTTCAGCCCGCCGGCCGCTTGAGCAGCTTCCAGGGATGCAAAGCCGGCCTTTTCCTTGGGCCGGTATGCCATGTTCCGGTAATCCAGGGCTAAAACTTCAGTTTTACCCCCGTTTTTGACCTTTTTATAAAAACCCTGCCTGCTCTTATCTCCCAACATCCCCTGGCTGACCATCTCCAGCAGAAACTTGGGCACGGTGAAGAGAGCCTGCTCTTCAGGATTAGCGACATTGTCCCTGACGTTATTGGCCACATGGACAAAGGTGTCCAACCCAACCATATCCAGGGTGCGAAACGACGCACTTTTCGGGCGCCCCAAGGCTGTCCCGGTCACAGCATCCACCTGCTCAACCGTCAAGCCGGCTTCTTCCATGGCCCGCACTGTGGCCAACATGCCGAAGACCCCGACCCGGTTAGCAATAAAATTGGGAGTGTCTTTAGCTACCACTACTCCTTTACCCAGCACTCTCGTGCCAAACGCCTGCATGAACTCCAAAACCTCAGGCAGGGTATCCCTGGCAGGAATCAACTCTAACAGCTTCATATACCTGGGCGGATTAAAGAAGTGGGTACCCAAAAAATACTGGCGGAATCCCAAGGGCAAATCTTCCACCATACGGTTAATGGAAATTCCTGAAGTGTTGGAACTGATGATTGTCCCCGGCCGGCATACCTGGGCTACCTTTTGCAACAGAGCCTTCTTGACCTCCAGCCTTTCCACCACTACCTCGATGACCCAGTCCACTTCAGCCAGCTTTTCTAAATGGTCCTCCAGGTTCCCCGGAGTGACCAACTCAGCATTACTTGCCACATACAGGGGTGCAGGCTTGCTTGTCAGCAATTGCTGCTTAGCCTTAACCGCCAGCCTGTCCCGGACCGCCTGGTGCTCTAAAGTCAGTCCTTTAGCCAGCTCCTCGGCGCTGGGCTCCTGAGGAATAATGTCCAGTAAATAAGAAGGGATACCCACATTGGCCAAATGGGCGGCAATTGTAGCTCCCATTACCCCTGCGCCTAAAACGGCTGCTTGCTTGATGACCCTTGTCATTCTATAAACCTCCTTTTTTATTCAAGTCTTCTGCTTTTACACTTTATGAATGGCTATTCATTCAGTCAATTTAAGAATAGCACAATTACTGCCCCGCGAAAATGCCGTTCGCCGAAATGCCGAAATGCCACCTTGAATGGTAATTTTTGACCGACGAGCGGAATCAGCAGACAAGTGGGCCCAAACCCCTGCCTACAATATTAACGGCAACACAAAAAGGCAGCCATTAGGACTGCCCCTCCCAGAGTTTTAATACTCGGTATAACGTTCTGCAAATAAAAATAGTGCTTAAACTAGCACTGTCAACGGTCATTTTCATAAACTGTACTATCCTGGATTAGGAGGTAGAGTAATGAAAGTTACAGTTGGCAATGATGGAAGCTTTACTTTTAAGTGTCCTGGCTGTGGGAATTGGCACACACTGAATACCCCTGACAATGTGCGCTGGAACTTCAACGGCGATGTGGATAAACCCACATTCTATCCGCCGGTAATCTGTGAAGCTATGAATGCCGGCGGGATCATTTGTCACTGCATGGTCCGGGACGGGATGATTCAATTCCTGCCGGACAGCAGTCATCATCTGGCAGGGGAGACAGTGGAACTACCGGATATATAGACAGTTAATTTAAACAAGAAGCCCACCGCATCAGCAATGGCTGTTGACAAAAACCGTTTGGGAGGTAAAAGCTCCCAAACGGTTTTTAAATCTAATAATTACAGATTTCACCAAGTGCAAAGGCCCACTGCCCCGCAGTAAGTCTAACCCAAGCCTACTTCCCTATAATTACAGGAATCTCCTCCTGACACTGCTTACAATGCCCCCCAGACATCCCGACTACCTCTCCCCGGTAACCCTGCCGTGCGATGAGCAACTCTCCACACCG
>JAJZTU010000170.1 GCA_021848765.1 Bacillota bacterium | reverse complement strand
GCTGCAGCATTAAACTTTCTTTCCATCCGCAGCACAGTTTTACCCAACTCAGTTACATCATCAGCGGTCAGGCTCAGGTCGTACTG
Organism: Bacillota bacterium; assembly: GCA_021848765.1. GTDB lineage: Bacteria > Bacillota > Carboxydocellales > JAJZTU01 > JAJZTU01. The sequence goes on along the minus strand of JAJZTU010000170.1, from coordinate 7,374 downwards.
GGCATTGATCATATCAATAACAGCCTGGAAGGCTTCCGCGTTATCCAGCACACAGAAGGCGATGAAGAGACACAGTCCGGTGCTGTCCACAGCGGCGGTGGCTATTTGCAGGTTCCGGGACAGGTCAACCTGGCCTTCCTTGGTGAGGGGGGCTACATAGCCGCCCACTTTGAGGATGTTGGTAGCAACCGAGTAACCGGCAGTATGGTCAGCGCCCATGGTAGTAGTGGCATAAGTTACGCCAACACCTTTAACCGCCCGGGGATCATAGGCAGGAATAGCCTGGCCCTTAACGACAGGCACCCGGGTTACCCCAAAGGCTTTCCCTGTGAATTCAGCACCGTTACCGATAATCCGGCCCAGGGGAGTCCCCTGCTCAATCTCCTTCAGGAGCTTCAGCATGCCCTGAGCATCCCCAAAGGGTACTACGCCACCCTCCATGGCTACGCCGACAGTAACTGCGGTTTCAATGGTGTCAATACCGATATCATCACAAATGCGGTCTGCCTGGGCGATAGCATCCAGGTTATCGATACAGCAGTCGGCGCCGAAGGCCCAAATGGTTTCGTACTCGAATCCGGCAGTTACATAATTACCCTGGGCATCATTATAGACCTGGGAACAGCGGATGATACAGCCGGCATGACAGCCATGGGTAGGCTTGCCTTTGCGGGCTACAATAGTATCATGAATGGTCTCACCACTTATTTTATTAGCTCCGTCAAAACGTCCGGTTTTGAAATTCCTGGTGGGGAGACCCCCTGCTTCGTTCAGGATGTTAATCAGTACAGCGGTTCCATAGGTGGGCAGGCCCTGGCCGGTTACAGGATGGTCCATCAGGCCTTTGGCAAATACTTTGGCTGCTTCCTTAAATTTCTCAGGGTGGGCAATACTAACCCCGGGTGCATCAGTATCATCAATCACAATGGCTTTAACCTTTTTGGAGCCCATGACTGCACCAAGGCCGCCCCGGCCGGCGCTGCGGATGTTGCCATCAGGGTCCTTAACCGAAATGTTGGCTGCAGCCACTTTCATTTCACCCGCCTGACCGATGGTAATAACTCCAACCTTGTCGCCGTGTTTTGCGGACAGGACTTTGATTACTTCATAGTTGCCCTTGCCAACCAGTTGATTTTCCTCTTCAATACTAATCCCGTTCTTGTCAACCTTGATGACATAGAACTTGTCACCTTCAGGCTGGCCTTCGATAATCAAAGCCTTGATACCCAGCTTAGCCAGCTTCTGAGAAGCGGTACCTCCGGCATTGCTCTCTTTGATAGTCCCGGTGAGCGGGCTCTTGGAACCAACCGAAAGCCGTCCGGAGTTAGCAGCAGTAGTTCCGGTCAACAGGCCGGGTGCAAAAACCAGCTTGTTGTTTTTGCCCAGGGCATGGCAAGTAGGCTCCACTTCGTCAAGGACGACAGCGGAGGTCAGACCCCGGCCACCCAGAGCCGCATATTTGGCGGGGACCTCTTCGGCGCACCACTTCAGCTTGGTCATGTCTACGCGGTAAATTTTCATTAGCTAATCCCTCCCGTAATTTTGTCAGCATCTCGGGTTCCGCGAAACCGAGATTCAACAAGTTGTACAGTTATCTATAGTTTCTACAATTATCCACTGACTGCAAAAAAACAATAAAGAGGTACTATGCGTGTATCATAGTACCTCTTCCTTTGCGCAATGGCAGGCGCCGGAATTGCTTCCGGTACCCAACGACTGGCCCTTCCCTGGAGGATAGGGACAGTTCGGAAGAAGAATGTTTAGTAATCTGAAAGTTACATAGCATTCTTGTAAATCTGAATTACATCTTCCAGGGTTGCTTTTCTGGGGTTAGTGAAGCTGCAAGCATCCTTCATAGCATTTTCAGCCATGATCTTGAGGTCTGCTTCCTTAACATTCAGTTCGCTCAAACCTGCAGGGATACCGATGTCAGCGGAGAGCTTTTCGATAGCGGCCAGGGCTACGTCAGCAGCTTCCCGGGTAGACAGTCCTTCGATGTTTTCACCCATAGCCACAGCGATATCAGCAAAGCGCTGGGGACTGGCAATCAGGTTGAAGCGCTCAACATGGGGCAGCAGTATAGCGTTGCAAACACCGTGAGGCAGGTTATAGAAACCACCCAGTTGGTGAGCCATAGCGTGTACATAACCCAGGCTGGCGTTGTTGAAAGCCATACCTGCCAGGAACTCAGCATAAGCCATCTTGTCCCGGGCCTCGAAATTGTCGCCATTGGCTACAGCAGTCCGCAGGTTTTCAGAGATGAGCTTGATAGCCATCAGCGCGGCAGAATCGGTAACAGGAGTAGCGATAGTGGATACATAGGCCTCAACAGCATGGGTCAGAGCATCCATACCGGTAGCAGCGGTTAACGCAGGAGGCTTCTTCATCATCAGCAGGGGATCGTTGATGGCCACGTTAGGAGTACAGCGCCAGTCAACGATAGCCATCTTAACATGACGGTCGGTGTCGGTAATAATGCAGAAGCGGGTCATTTCACTGGCGGTACCGGCAGTGGTGTTAACTGCAATAAAGGGAGGCATTGCCTTAGCGGACTTGTCAATTCCTTCATATTCACGGATGTTGCCGCCATTGGTGGCTACGATACCAATACCCTTGGCACAGTCGTGGGAACTTCCGCCACCCAGAGAAACGATGGAGTCACAGTCATTTTCCCGGTAAACCTTCAGTCCGTCATGTACGTTATTGTCAGTGGGGTTAGGCTCAGCGCCGGCAAAAATCACTGCTTGGGCACCGGCTGCTTCAATGTTAGCTTTGATTTCATCAGCCATACCGATTTGGGCCAGAAAAGCATCGGTTACAATCAGGGCTTTTTTGCCCCCCTGGACAGCCAGTTGTTCTCCTACCTTTTTAGCGGCACCTGCACCCATCAGGTTGACTGTAGGCATAAAATATCCGTATACTTGCTCTCCTAATGCCATATTAAGAAACCTCCTCGAAGTTTTTGTATTTTGGTACCCGAATCATACCCTTTTCAAAATCACCTCTTCAAAACACCCTTTTCAAAAAACACCCTGACAGCGACCTTGAGTAACCTGAGGTTGGCTCTCCACCACCTTTCACATGGACTGTATTCACAAGTTTAGGTTTGGTACCCTTGTACAAAGCAAAAGCTGTGCCAATTTTCTCGCTTTTCTAAAAAACCAGTCCATTTAAGCCTTTCCGGCCTTTTAGCAGGCGGCTGCCCCTTACATATAACATTTGGTTCCGCCCCATTTTGGAACAGTTTTAGTTGCATCCGGCCTCAAGGCTAGATTAATTGTACCCCCTTTAGGTTGATGTTCCATTTTGGTTCACTGTTCCAATATGGACAATTAGAAAAGCAGGCACCAAAGGCGCCTGCTGAGATTTTTCGTTAAAAGCTTATAAATTATCCACTTTCTTGAGATCCTCGCGGTCTTTTCTGATTCGCCTCCTTCTGCACTCATATCCCGGTACACCTTTTTTCCAAGAGGAGCCGTCTCTAAACTTTTCCACGACTACTTCTTCGTCCCGGACTATAAATTCGTTGCGAGCGGTACAGTAGTAGGTAGCCACGTTCTCCAGGCAGTTACCGCAGTCCAAGCACATCATGATGCAGTTGACCTCCCATTCTCATGACACTAACTACCCGACATCAGAGGATTCTCTTGAGACTAATCCATGAAATCAAACTCCAAATCCTTAATCCGAACTACATCACCCTCCTTAGCGCCTTCTGCCCGCAGGGCATCCTCGATGCCCATCAGGCGAATGATACTCTGAAATCGACGGACAGATTCCTCATTATTAAAATCCGTCCTGTCGAAATGTAATTCAATTTCTTTGCCTGATACTATGAATATGCCGTCTTCCCGGGTAATAGAAAACCTGGGCACGTCCTCCAGCTTGGTAATTTTCTCTACTGCTTCAACAATTGGCTCATCTTCAATTTCCGGCAGCAACCGGGCTACCCGGTGCATGAGAGCATCCAGTCCCTCCCCGCTAACCGCCGATACAGGGAAGATTTCCGCTGTACTGCCCAGTTTGGCCTGCAGCCGTTCCAGATTTGCTTTTGCTGTGGGCAAGTCCATCTTGTTAGCGGCAATTAACTGTTTCCGCCGGGCAAGTTTGGGATTGTAGAGCTCCAACTCCCGGTTTATAGCAGCATAATCCTCCAGGGGGTCCCTCTCCTCAGCGCCGGCAATATCAATAACATGGATTAGCAACCTGGTCCGTTCAGTATGGCGCAAAAATTCATGGCCCAGTCCCGCCCCGGTGTGAGCGCCTTCAATTAGGCCCGGGATATCGGCAAGCACGAAACTAAATCCATCTCCTACCTTTACTACCCCTAGATTGGGTACCAGGGTGGTAAAGTGATAATCAGCAATTTTGGGCTTGGCCGCAGACACCCGGGAGATGATGGTTGACTTCCCCACATTGGGAAAGCCAATTAGACCGACGTCAGCAATAAGTTTCAGCTCCAGCCACAACCAGTGTTCCTCACCCGGGTCCCCCTTTTCGGCAAAGCCGGGAGCTTTATTCTGAGCTGTGGCAAACCGGGAGTTACCCCTGCCGCCACGTCCTCCTTTGGCTATTACTGTTTCCTGTCCGGGATCGACCAGATCAGCCAGGACCTCCCCGGTCTCTGCATCCTTGACCACAGTGCCCATGGGGACCCGGATTATCAGGTCTTCCCCGCTCCGGCCGTGCATGTTCTTGGAGCCTCCGTTCTCTCCTTTTTCAGCCTTATAGTGGCGCTGGTAGCGAAAATCCACCAGGGTTCTCAAACCCTCATCCACCCGGAAAATGACATCGCCTCCCCGGCCTCCGTCACCCCCGTAGGGTCCACCTTCCGGGATATACTTTTCCCGGCGGTAGGCCACCATGCCATTTCCGCCATCCCCACCTTTAACAAAAATCTTTGCTTTATCAAAAAACATCAGTCATCACCTTTATGTACCTGGATTTCCCGCCTGGGTTACGCTGGGAGTAACTATGGTTTTATAGATTCATTTCCATAATGTTTTATAGTATGCCCTAAAGTCTTATTTCTCTATGCTTTTGGGAATTCCTGCACAGCATTTTATTTCATAATTTTTTATTAGTTTCCGCACTGTTGGTAGTTACATAGAATAAATAGAAGTTCCAGACAGGAGGGTATAGCCAATGCAACTCTTCTACACAGTACGTCCCGGGGATACCCTATTTCTCATCTCCAGGAGGTGGGAACTGCCCCTTGATTCTCTAATTGCCGCCAATAACCTCTCGGCACCTTACACCATTTTCCCCGGCCAACAGCTTTCCATTCCTCCGGGTGTCAACCTTATTCGTGTTCGGCCCGGAGAATCCGTGTTTAGCATTTCCCAGGCTTACGGTGTTCCCCAATCCGTTATAATTGGAGCCGCTCTACGATAGTAGAGTCTTACATAATCTCCACAGTTTGTACTCATTCTATAGATATTGGAGGATGGCCGCCTAAAATATGTTATTCCGACTGTGATTATTGTTATGCTCATTCAAAATATGTTGACTAGGTGGAGCATGTGATACCATATAAAATCTTGTAAAAAGCCAAAGAGTGGATGTCCGAAGATGATGCTTGGGATTTTTCACCAGAACACAATAGCAGTCCAAGCACAACAAAAACTGTTGACCGGACCGCTTTACTATAATTCGGATTATGTATGTATCTTATTCCCATTTTCGCAGTTATCCAATTTTTTAGGGATTTCCAGGCGGACGCCTCCATCAAAAGCCTGAATGACACACAGCTGCAAGTCCTCTTGCCCGAGAAGAAGGCCCACACGCTCCCGAAATTTCCTGCTCAAGCTCTTTCCAGAAGGAATTCCGAATTGCCACTCGATATATTCCGCCTCTTCGAATATGCCCAGCAGGCAGTTTTCCTCCCGACCCTTATTGGCTGCTGTTTGAGCTTCCTGGAGGGTTAACCCGTAAACCCGGATAATAGCGGCGAGAATGTGCTCCGGCACCCGGGAAGCATCCAAAGATGCCGCTACCCTCACCGACAGCTTAACCCCGGCTAATACAGCCTGGTGCTGGAGGTACAGCAACGCTACCGCCACCTGTCCGGACCGGCAGTTACACAGCTGGCTTTCCATGGTTAACTCATCTGCCATCTGTACCAAATACTCTTTGGCCCGGTCGATCTTATTTAATTGGAGGTAGCCGGAGATGACCTGGATATGGTTTAGAAAATCATGCCGCCTGACACTCAGAATCTTCAAAAACTCTTCCACGTTAGCACCTCATCTTTTTGGGTGTGAGTAGTGAACCTCTCCCGCCTACGGATACGCTAAGAGGCGGGAGCTTCAAGAACATATCTTCAAATTGGCGGGTCGGAAGCTCGTTTGAGTTTCCTCATGCACCAGACATGCCCGCTAACTTGTTGACGCTTCCGACAACACCGAAGTTCTGTTTCTCCGGTGGCCTTAGCTCCAGGCATCTACTACTTTCCACCTTAACCGGTGGGCCGTAGATACGTGATCTTATCGATCTTCCAATCGAATGCACAGATTTCTCCATACTTGTGCTTGGCCAGGATATTCCTTGCTCCATGGATGTCACGGTGCATCTCATATCCGCAATGGCACTTGTATATCCTGCCGGATACTTTCTTCCTCCGGCCACAGACAGGGCATGTCTGCGTAGTATGGCTCTCGTCTGTTTTCGTCAGTTCTATCCCCAACACCGCCAATTTATAAGTCAGCAGCATGATCAGCAGGCCAAAAGGCCACTGGCTCATCCGTTGGTTCTGCCGGCGTGTACGCCGCTTCTTCTTCGGATTGTCTTTCTTACGTTTGGACGTATTCCGCTGTACACCTTCCACATCACCGACAACCACAGTTTTCACCTGCTGCTTATCTGCCCAGGCTGCAAATTTACGGCTCATTTTGTGGAGAATATCCTGTTGCTGCCTGTCCGTCTTGCTGCTAATCTTATTTATCGCCCGCTGTAACTTTTTCCACCGGCGGCTGCCCTTTTTGCAGCGGGATTGCTTTTTGCGTAGCTTTGCGTGTTTTTTGTTCCGCAGGCGTTTAATGCTCCGCAACTTCCTGGATGTGATGATCAGGGCCTGTCCGGTGTCTGCAACTGTGGCAATACCGTGAATCTCGCCCATGTCGATGGCAGCTATGCCTGTATGAGCATTTGCCGTGGGGCATATCCCGTCCTCATAGCTGATTGCCAGCATCAGTTGACCGTCCCAGATAAGCTCGATCTCTTGGACTTTCCCTGGCGGGATACGGGAGGCATGGATAATGACCGGCTTTTCCAGTTTTCCCTGATGTATCCCCATAGAGAGTTGGATTTTCCCATTGGAGTGGATGGCATTTTTCCGGGCTGCAAGATAGCGTTCCTGTACGGATTGGATACTCT
>JAJZTU010000169.1 GCA_021848765.1 Bacillota bacterium | reverse complement strand
CTACTATGGCACTTCGCCATGAGCACCCCACCGGGACAGGTATCCTCCCTGAGCGAAAATGTGGCCAATAGCGCAAAAAGTTCCGCACCGAAGTTAGCCATCTGGGTAACCTGACCCCCGCGTATACTTCCTCCCAAAGCAGCCTCCCCAGTGTCCACGGCTAGACCGATTTACCCGTGCTACCGGGCATACCTAAGTTGCCCGTGAGATACGGAGGGTGGGGTGGTTGCCCGGCGGGCACATGACGGAGCTTCCGGCCACCAATCACGACACAGGTCCCGTCGCGGAGGACACTGTGACCACAGGAAATGCAGGATTAGAGTTTGTCCGGAGCAGGGACCGAGGAGATGATTTGCCCGGAAGCGTAGTAAGTGCCCGCAGGGTAACCACCCCGCCCGGAGTCGACCCCAGACATGCCCGTAATGAATCCCGGCCAGTAGTAATGTAATCGTGCGTGGCAAAAAAAAGACGGTCTGCACGACCGTCCCTAAATGATTATACAAATCAATCCACCGCTGCCCTCATTGACAATTCTGGTCAAAGTCTCCTGTAGTTTAACCTGCGCATTTTCCGGCATCCGGTGCAGCTTATTCTGAATGCCTTCTCTCACCAAATCATTCAATGACTTGCCGAAAATTTCCGACTGCCAAATCTTCACCGGATTCTCCTCAAATTCATCAAGCATATAGCGCACCAGTTCTTCGCATTGCTTCTCAGTACCGATAATAGGGGTTATCTCTGTGGTAATATCAGCCCTGATAATATGTAACGAGGGTGCACTCGCCTTTAACCGCACTCCAAAACGACTGCCCTGACGAATTAGCTCGGGCTCTTCCAGATTCATCTCATCCAACCTGGGGGTGACCACACCGTAACCGGTATTCCGTACTTCAGTAAGCGCCTCGGCCACTTTATCAAACTCGCGCTTGGCAAAGCTTAGTTCCTTGAGCAGGCGGAGCAGGTCATGCTCTCCTTCAATGGTAAGCCCGGTAGCTTCCTGAAGTACTTCGTAGAATAGTCCATCCATAGCTGTCATTTCAATGGTAGCTGTGCCTGTCCCCATATCGATATTCCGTAAAAGCACCTGCTGCACGAAATCAAACGTTCCCAGGGTCTCCAGGGCTCCATCCACATCCCGCAGCCTACGGATATGCCGTACTGTATCCCGCACTGCATCTTCAAACTTTTCCCGGAGCCAATGCCGGGATTCCAGTTCCTCAATCCACTTGGGCAGGTTAATGTTCACTTCATTTACCGGGAATTCGTAGAGTACCTGCTCCAGTACGGTTATTACATTGTCCTGGGTGAGTTCCGCACAGTCAAAGGGCAGCACCGGTACATCATGTTTTGCTTCCAGGCTGAGAGCCAGGTCGTGGGTCTCCTGGGATGCCGGTCTGGTAGAGTTCAAGATAATCAGGAACGGTTTGTTAAGCTCTTTTAATTCTTCGATAACCCGCTCTTCAGCTTCTAAATAGTTTTCTCTGGGAATATCGCTGATAGAACCATCGGTCAATACCACTAAACCGATGGTGGAGTGATCGGTTATAACCTTCCTGGTTCCGATTTCGGCAGCCTGCTGGAACGGGATCTCCGTCTCAAACCAGGGAGTCATCACCATCCTGGGTCCTTCATCTTCCTCATAGCCCAACGCTCCCGGGACAGTGTACCCCACACAATCTACAACCCGCATTTTAACCTTTATATTATTATTAATAGCGATTTCCACAGCTTCATTAGGTATAAACTTGGGCTCAGTGGTCATAATAGTCCGTCCGGCACCGCTTTGGGGCAACTCGTCTCTTGCCCGCTCTTTATCATGGACGTTCTTAATATTGGGGATGACCATGAGTTCCATAAACCTCTTGATGAAGGTGGACTTTCCGGTACGGACCGGGCCAACTACCCCTAAATAAATATCACCACCGGTCCGCTCGGCGATATCCCGAAAGATATCTATTCTCTCCATGAACACGCCTCCCTCCTCAAAATATTGGAAACCCTTCGGATTAAATCTTCTTATCCCTGGCCATCCCTCCTTTAAACCAGTAAAGCTTATAAACATAGAAAAAGTTTTCTACAGGGTTTTCCAATGTTTACTTTTTAACATTAAATATATATGAGGTGGTGGTAAGAATATGACTGGTCAAGCAATAAAAGTGTGTTTTGGGGAGGAATAGACGTGGATCATTTAACAAAAAGACCGGCTGCGCATATATACAGCCGGTCTTTCTCGCAAATATTAACCTGTTCCAATACCCGATTAACATGTCGGCTTAAGGATTTACCCTCTCCTTAAAGGTTTGCTCGCCATCCTTAAGTTCGATAATAACAGCACTCTTTACAGGGTTATGCTGGGCATCAAGGGAAATATTACCTGTTACCAGTTCTAAATTTTTAGTCTCGGCCAAAGCCTTAGTAAGGGCAGCGGCATCAGTACTACCGGCCCGCTTAATACCGTCAACCAGCATTTTAGCGGCATCATAACCCAGGGCGGCCAGAGCATCAGGCTCAGACCCAAACTTAGTTTTATACTGAGTAACAAAGTTCTGGACCACAGGAGCACTATCCTTGGGGGTATAGTGGTTGGTGAAGAAAGCATTATTCAGGTTAGCTTTACCGGCAATCTCAGCCAGTTTGGGGGAATCGAAACCGTCGCCACCCAGGAAAGCCTGCTTGATGCCCAACTCACGGCCCTGGCGAATAATCTTACCAACTTCCTCATAATAACCGGGAACATAAATAACTTCAGGGTTAGCATTCTTGATCTTGGTCAGGGTTGCCTTAAAGTCAGTATCCTTGGCCAGGAAGGCTTCTTCGGAAACAATCTTTCCACCGGCGGCTTCAAAGGTCTTCTTGAAAACCTCGGCCAGACCCTTACTGTAGTCACTGCTGGAATCGATATAAATAGCAGCAGTCTTAGCCTTCAGGGACTTAGCGGCAAATTCGGCAGCAACCTTGCCCTGGAAGGGGTCAATGAAGCAGGTCCGGAAAACGAATTCCTTGACCTTATTGTCCTCCTCAACGGTGACCTTGGGGTTGGTAGCAGTAGGAGTAATCATGGGAATCTTTTTGGCTTGGGCAACCGGTGCTGCAGCCAGAGCGTTGGAACTGCTGATGGGCCCAAGAACTGCAACTACTTTATCCTGGGTAAGCAACTTAGTAATCGAGTTGGTGGACTCCGCCGCTTCACTTTTGTTGTCAGCTTTAACAAGCTCTAATTGGCGGCCGTTAACACCACCGGCAGCATTAATCTCGTCAAAGGCAAGTTGAATAGCATTCACAGCAGAGTTACCAAAGGTGGCAATACCACCGGTCAATTCGAAATTCGCACCTACCTTGATAGGCTCTTTACTCTCGGCAGGCTTACTGTCCGCGGGCTTAGAATCTGTCGCAGGTTTAGACCCACAGCCTGCGAAAATGGTTACTGCAAACACCAGAATAGCCAGAAACCCAAGAATCCTCAGCTTCTTCAATAAAATCTCCTCCTAAGTTATATGGTAGTTACTTCCCACCCGTCCTAACTTCCGGTACCTCTTACCTAATCTTGCTGCTTGAGCCGGATACCCTAAAAAACCTGCTACCCCACCTCCTGTTTCCGGAACATTTTGGCAGTCAACCATAGCAATTTCCCGGTGCTCATTCGACCTTCCACTGTACTATATAAGTATTAACACTTACGAATTTATTCTATAACATAGCGGAAAAGCTTGTCAATAACTTTTCCGGATACCCTGCGTTACTAGTCCCAGACTAATTCTTCCATCTCATGGGTTTTCTCCCGCATCATCAGCCTGGCCACTCCTTCTTTAGGACTGGCCCCACCGAAGAGCACCTCATAGGCCTGTTTGGTAATGGGCATAGCCACCTCATGTTTTTCGGCCAATTCCTTGGCTACCTTGGTAGTGCGCACCCCTTCCACCACCATCTTCACACTGTCAATAGCCTCCTGCAGGGACTTCCCTTTGCCTATTTCCATTCCTGCCCGCCTGTTACGGCTGTGCATACTGGTACAAGTCACAATCAAATCCCCTACACCTGCCAAACCCAGGAAGGTCAGGGACTCCGCACCCATGGCAGCGCCCAGACGTGTGATTTCCGCCAAACCCCTGGTCATCAGTGCTGCTTTGGTATTGTCCCCAAAGCCCAAGCCATCGGAAATCCCACAGCAAAGGGCGATAACATTCTTCAATGATCCTCCCAATTCCACTCCAATCACATCAGGATTAGTGTAAACCCTGAACTTGGGAGTCATAAACAAATCCTGAGCTAACAAGGCAGATTCCTTTTTAGCGGAAGCTACCACAATGGTGGTAGGAATGCCCCTGCCCACCTCTTCAGCATGGCTTGGTCCTGAAAGTACCACAATCCGTTCGTCAAATCCAGGCGGCAATTCCCCGGCCATTACCTGGGACAATCTTAAAGTGGTGCCCTCCTCCATCCCCTTGGCAGTATTCACAACAATTTGTTGATCCTTTAGTAAAGGCCTTACCAAAGCGGCGGTTTCCCGGACCGCATGTGACGGTACCCCAAAGACCACCCCTTTTGAACCTTGCAAAGCCTCTTCCACATCAGCGTAAACAGTGACAGTGCTCGGAATTACCACTCCTGGCAGATAGCGGAGGTTTTCCCGGGTTGTATTCAGTTCTTCCGCCTGCTCCTTCCGGCGTGCCCACATCTTCACCTGAACACCCTTTTTACCTAATAACACTGCCAGGGCGGTAGCCCAGCTTCCCGCCCCCAGAATCACAACTTTATTCATGCCCGGTACCCCCTTTAAAAAGCTTACGCTGCCCGGCATTTACTTCTTCACCTTTTGGCCAATCTTGTATTCCGTACCATCCCGCAGGCGCTTAATATTGGGAATGTGCTTATAAATTACAAAGGCCGCGCCAATAATCCCGAATAGCAGGTGAGGCAGCGGATTATCTAAAGCAAACAGCAGCATCGGTACTGAAACCGCTGCCAGAATAGAAGCCAGGGATACATATTTTGTAACTCCTACCGTCACCAGCCACAGGGCCAGGGCAAACAGCGTAACCTTAATCGACAGGGCCCCCAGCACTCCCACTCCGGTGGCAACTGCCTTGCCACCTTTAAAATTCAAAAATAAGGGATAGGTATGCCCGGCCATAACCGCAAAACCGGCCATAACCGCCAGGGTATCCCCGCCGAAATATTTGCCAAGCCAGGCGGCCAGAACTCCCTTTCCGGCATCCCCGATAAAGACCAGCATCCCGGCCTGCCAGCCCATGACCCGCCAAATATTGGTCATCCCGATATTCCCGCTGCCATACTGGCGAATATCAATACTGGCCCATCTTTTGGCCACAATATACCCAAAAGAGATTGAGCCCAGCAGATAGGCAAACAGCAGGATAAATACAATCTTCACGTTCGGCGCCCCCTACTCCTCTTTTCTGCTCCTTACCACCATGCGAAGAGGTGTCCCTTCAAAACCAAATGTACTGCGGAGTTTGTTCTCAATATAACGCAGATAGCTAAAATGCATCAGCTCAGGGTCATTGACAAAGATAACAAAGGTAGGCGGCTTTACCCCCACCTGAGTAGTGTACAGGATTTTCAGCTTCCGGCCTTTATCGGTGGGAGGAGGGTTTAACTGGACCATTTCCCTAATCAGGTCATTTAATGTACTGGTTCCTACCCGCATAGCATGCTGTTCATCTACATAATTGACCAAATCCAGGATCTTATGCACCCGCTGCTTGGTTTTAGCCGATATGTAGATTGTAGGTGCATACTGCATGAAGCCAAGTCCGTCCCGCAAGGCCTCAGTAAAGCGCAGCATGGTTTTATCATCTTTTTCAATGAGGTCCCACTTATTGATTACCAAAATACAGCCCCGTCCGGCTTCATGAGCATACCCGGCAATTTTTTTGTCCTGCTCGGTCAAGCCTTCCTCGGCATCGATAACCATGAGCACCACATCACAGCGGTCTACCGCCTTTAAGGAGCGGATAACACTGTAACGCTCGGTGGGTTCGTCAATCTTACCTTTTCGCCTCATCCCTGCCGTGTCAATGAGCACATAGGAGCGTCCATCCCTGGTAAAAACAGAATCAATAGCATCCCGGGTAGTACCCGGTATATCACTGACGATAACTCTTTCCTCGCCCAGCAGGGCATTAACCAGCGAGGATTTTCCAACATTGGGCCGCCCGATAACAGCGATCTTGATCATGTCCTCAGGGTATTCTTCCCCGGCCCCCCCGGGAAGGTGAGCAATTACCTCATCCAGCAAATCACCAATATTATAGCCATGAGACGCAGAAACCAAAATCGGTTCGCCCAGCCCCAAGGCATAAAAGTCATAGCCTACCGTGGGGTCAGTGAAATCTTCTATTTTGTTCACAGCAAGAATTACCGGCTTCTTGGTTTTTCTGAGGATCCCGGCCACTTCCTCATCCGTGCCGGTCAGGCCCTGGCGGCCGTCAACTACGAAGATAATTACCTCGGCATCCCGCATAGCCAGTTCAGCCTGAAATTTCATCTGCTTGCTGATTTCATCTTCTACTTCCCTGAACTCAATACCACCGGTATCCACCAGGGTAAACTCCCGGTTTAACCAGGAGGCATCCTTGTATAGCCTGTCCCGGGTTACTCCGGGATGGTCTTCCACTATGGCCACCCTACCCCGGGCAATCCGGTTAAACAGGGTGGACTTACCTACATTGGGCCTGCCCACTATAGCCACAACCGGCTTAGCCATTACTTTTCACTCCTGCCTGTCTGTTAATTCTAATTCGACATGCCTACCCTTCTGCAGTCCCAGTTCCAGAACTGTGTCCACCAGGTCCTCAGCCTGCCTGTCCATCTCCAGAATCCGCACCTGCCGGCCGAGCTGTGCTGCCAATTCCTCAACGGTCATGCCGTCCAGGAAAATCTCTTCCCCTGATTTCAGCATCACCGAGGGAATGCAAACCACAGTCCCTTCATCTCCTTTTTTTCCGGCAAAATACCCTTCGAGAGTGCGGGCGATATCCTGCCCGGTTACCAGGCCGGCCACGGTTACCGTCTCACCGAAAAAGCGGTTGGGTACGCTGACTGCATCTACCTCTAGTTTACCCACCAGGTTCAATTCCTCAGCCATGCCGGTGAGAATTTTTTCCGCAGACTTCCCGGTAACCAGAATCAGCCGGGTTTTCCTGTTCAAGCTTGCAGGGAGCCTGGGCTTTTCAGCAGTAAAACTGTCCAGAAACAGCCTTACCAGGCCAATCCCATTTTCCGTTTGGGGAAAATCCTCATAATGGGAAGCCGGAGGCACTGCCCGGCCGGCCAGGAGGTAAAATTCATCAGCGGCATAAACCAGATACCGCCGGTGCTGATCCCGGAATTGCCGTTGAAATTCTTCCACCTGCCTGATTACCGCCAGGGCCTCTTCAGGCGTGAACAACTTCAGAGGGTAAAGCTGCTCCCGGTAACGGGTCAGCCCAACCGGCACTACGGCAATCGACTGTACCGCAGGGTAAAGCG
>JAJZTU010000168.1 GCA_021848765.1 Bacillota bacterium | reverse complement strand
AAATGGCTCCTCCTCTGGTTTTTCCCAGAATGTGTGTAAAACCTGTAGTCTCCTTCTCCCTCAGATAGCCCACCAATTTATGCTTTTTAAATACAGCAGTACCCAGCAGGCGGACACTAGGGGACGCTGGCGCTGCCGGAGGACCACCGGGGCGAAACTTCTTTTCTTCCGGGGTAAAGACCTGAAGAGTAGATGCTACGGCCTCCTTACCCGGCTTGGTGAGGTTCAGGAGGAATTCTTTCAAATCTACAATCGAGGCTTTGGCCAGTCTGGGTCCGGTAATACTCATCATGCCCCCGATTTCCTGGGAGAGCATTTTTTCCAGTTCCGGTTCTGCTTGCATGACCGTTAAGGCTTCTCCTTGCGCTACCACTACCCAGTTGCGCATCCGGATATCCCTGTTGCGTTGCAGATAATCTACTACCTCATTGAGGCCGTCTTCTTTAACCAGCCTTTCTCCCAGGAGAATTACCTTGCAATGGGCTAAAGTACCCCAGCGGGGCGAACGGGATTCCAAATTATAGGCTGCTCCATTTAAGGTCATCCCCAGGCTGGATAAAATCAAACTGGGAGGTTGTTTGCTTCCTCCTTCCTTTTGCTTGGCAAAGGCCGTGGGTCTGACTACCTGGTAAGTAATCCGGAACTTGTCCTGGCCTTTGATAGTAACCTTATCTATACCAATGGCTGAGACAATGGCCAGTTCCTCCACCTCCTTCCTGTTCCAGCAGCCTCCCAGAAAAGCCGTACAGACAACTGCACTAATCAGAAGCAGGGCGAGTTTTCTGAGCATCCCGGGTCCCACCTTTCTTTCTGAGCATGGCAGCCAGGAGCAACACTGTTGGGAGAATCAGTTCAAAGGAAAAACCATAGGGTGGCCAGATTTTAGCGATGAATTCCACCAGTTCCCTGCTGTTGGAGAAGCCAATAATTGAAAGGACGCCTATGAGCATCCCTATGGGTAAAACCACCGGCCGGTACTCCCGCAGGTTGAACCATTGCGCGGCAGCCAGCGCTGCCACATAGTAAATCAGGGAAACCTTGACCACAACTCCTGCTACCCAGATGAGTATAACCAGGGACTCGATGCGC
Organism: Bacillota bacterium; assembly: GCA_021848765.1. Classification (GTDB taxonomy): domain Bacteria; phylum Bacillota; order Carboxydocellales; family JAJZTU01; genus JAJZTU01. The sequence goes on along the minus strand of JAJZTU010000168.1, from coordinate 6,405 downwards.
TCCACAAAATTACCCAGGCTGATATACCTGGCCAGGTTCAGAAACGGAAATACCTGGACAGAGGTGATGTCAGGACCGAAGACAGCTAAGGTTGCAACAGTATCCACTGTCAAGAGGATACCGATCCAGATAACCGCTTTAACGGTGGTTAGGGTTGCTTCCTTTGAGTTATTCAAGGAGGGGAGCAGCATCAGAATTAGACAGACTTCTCCCCGGAAGGCGGACAGGGAGAAGGAACCTTTCAACACGGGTCCGATCCCCCCTTCCAGGACAGGCAGAAGGTTATGCAAGTCCATGTCCCTTGCTACCAATACTATAATCAGCATGTAGGAGAAAAGTAGCAGGGGAAAGACAAACTGATTCATGCGGGCAATAACCTCCAGGCCGTTGCGCACTGCTGATGCCCCCAGCAAGAGTAAAGTAGCCACAAAAATGTCGATAGGGGTGTCAGGTAAGAATACTGTCGTCAGGAAGTCCCCAAACTCCCTGACAATGATGGAGTTAATGTGGATAAAGAAGAAAATGTAACCCAGGCCTGCCAGTTTACCCAAAAACCGGCCCAGAATCTCCGGGCTGTACTGGATTACCGTCCGGCCGGGGAAACGCAACCCCAGAGAAGTGCAGATTACGGCAACCAGAAGGGCGAAGAGAGTACTAAATACCAGGGCGGATAACCAGCCATCCTGCCGGGCCTCCTGGGCAGTAATGGCAGGGACAAAAAGGACTGCGGTAGCGGTAACTAAAGTTATAAAAAGTAGCAAGCACTGGCTACTGGAAATCTTCTCTTGGCCCTGCATTGCGGTGGCCTCCTTCCGAGTAGGGCGTAGGTTTCGTCCGGGTCTTACCCCTACCCGGACCTGGTCTGGAAATATAGTCCTGCCGGGCAGGTTCCCGGGTACCGATGAGGCGGGGGCGGGTAAACATGGCCCACCAGGGGACCCTGATAAAGGTGTCTTTCAGGTCCCGGAGACTTAAAGGGGCTAGGGGAGAGAGGTAGGGGACACCGAAGGACCTTAGGGAACAGAGGTGGATCAGCAGAGCCATGAGAGCCACCATAATTCCGTAAAAACCCAGGGTTCCGGCCAGGAGCATGATGGGGAACCTCAAAAGCCGGATGGTTGTTGAACCGGTATAGTTGGGTATAGTGAAGGAGGAGATAGCGGTCAGGGATACGACAATCACCATTGCCGGACTCACTAATCCCGCAGTGACCGCTGCGTCTCCAATCACCAGGGCCCCCACAATACTGACTGCCTGCCCTACCTGCCGGGGAAGGCGTACTCCGGCTTCCTTCAGGATTTCAAAAGTGAACTCCATGGCCAATGCTTCCACTAAGGCCGGAAAAGGCACCCCTTCCCTGGCAGCAGCGATGGAAATCAGCAAGGGCGTGGGCAGCATTTCCTGGTGATAGGTGGTAACAGCTATGTAAACGGAAGGAAGCAGCAGGCTGATGTTCAGGCTGACAAAGCGTAACAAGCGCATAAATAAGACCAACGGATATCTAAGATAATAGTCTTCCGCTGCCTGCAGGAACTGGGGAAAGGTAACCGGGGCCAGCAGCCCAAAAGGAGTATTGTCCACCAGGATGGCCACCTGACCCTCCAGCAGACCGCTGACGACTCTGTCAGGGCGTTCAGTGGCGTTAATTTGAGGAAAGATAGAAAAAGGGGAATCCTCAATCAGTTCTTCAATATACCCGCTTTCCAGGATGGAATCCACGTCGATGCGCTGCAGCCTGTTGCGGACTTCCTCCACTACCTTTTCATTGGCGATACCCTGAATATAGGCAATATTTACGACAGTTTTGGTAAGCAGACCTATTTCCATGGCTTCAAACTTTAATCTGGTAGTCTTAATTCTTCTTCTGAGGAGGGTGGCATTTGTCCTGAGGTTTTCGGTAAAACCATCCCGGGGACCTCGCACGACAGTTTCTGATTCCGGTTCTGATACCCCCCTGGATTCCCAGCCCCTGGCATTTGGAATGAGCGCGGTAGCACAACCGTCCAGAAAGAGGCCGGGGTCTCCGGAAAGAATATAGGTTACGATTTTCTGCAACATTTTAGTGGTTTTGACGTCGCCTATTGTCAACAACCGCTTCCGGACGGTTTGGATTAGAGACTTATCCAGGGATAAGTTACCGGTGCTCAGATCGGCCTCTAACATTAAGGACTTCAGAATATGCTGGTTGATTTTATCTGCTTCGCAAAGCCCGTCAATGTAGACTAGTGTGGCCCGTACAGGCTTGCGGGTACCTAAGGTAAATTCCCGGAAGACCACATCACTACAGTTTTGGAATAAATCCTTAAGCATACTGATATTATTATCCAGGTTGGGCGAAATGGGCTGTTCCACTTCATTTTCTTTCCGGATTTCCTGGGTTTCCAAGGGCTTTTTCATGTAGCGTGCCAAGGAAGTAAACTTTTTCCAAAGCCTGGGATACATTTATGGCACCTCGCATTAAATGAAGACGTATCAATTTTTGAGATTCCTGGAATAATATTTCGACACTTCTTGGCCAAATCAACATATATTCCAATACTTTTAATGTTCCCAATACTTGGCTGGGTATACCCCGGATATGAACCTTCTCCTCCAACGTTTTAAAGGGAGGATATTCTGTCCGGAATTCAAAATTTGACCGGGAAAACCTAAAAAAATATACTTAAGGTGTAGTTAGCAATTTGATTAAGATGTAGCAATTCGATTAGGATTTCAAATAATTCGCTAAGGAGAGATATGCCATGAAAATAGGAATAATCAGTGATACTCACGGAGACCTGGCCACCTGGCAGAAGGTTATGGCGGAATACTTCATTGACGTTGACTATATAATCCATGCCGGGGATGTGCTCTATCATGGCCCCCGCAACCCGCTGGTGCCCGGGTATAACCCTGCGGGCCTGGCTGAGGCAATCAATGGCAGCAGCATTCCGGTGGTCATTGCCAGAGGCAATTGTGATGCCAATGTTGACCAACTGGTTTTGGATTTTCCCCTCCAGGCGCCCTATGCCTTGATTAGAGAAAACTCCCTGACCGTTCTTGTCAACCATGGAGACGGGCTCAGCAGGGAAGCAATGGTGAAACAGGCCCATACCTACCGGGTGGACATTTTCATCTCCGGCCATACCCACGAGCCGCTGCTGGAAATCGAGGACGGAGTGATCCTGTTGAATCCGGGGAGTTGTGCGCTGCCTAAAGGTGATGGTACCCCCACAGTGGCTTTGCTTGAGAATAAAAAGATTTCCCTGATCAACATCAATACCGGAGCAGAACTGGCTGCAGTTGTTTTAAGCTGAAAGGAAGACCATGTACATTTCAACTCAATCTATTGATAGGTATGGCATTATTTTTGATATTTGACGGTAATTTTACTGCCGGATTTTTTTAAAGAGATTATAATTTTGTCAAAGCTTGTGAAGGAGGTAACAAATATGGTGCTATTGGTTATTAGTCTTACCACAGGTGCTTTCTTAGCTGGGTTTTGCTTGGGAAAGCTTCGGCGGAAAAAAGATAAGTACCCTGCTACTTCTAACCCTGCTTTATATAAACATGAAATCTACTTGGCAACTGAAACCTTACACTATTTGCGGCAAGGGCTGACCCCGGAGACGGCCCAAAAGGTTGTTGAAATCATCAAACCGATTATTCCGGTCGATGCTGTAGCTATAACCGATGCCCAGCAAATCATCGGTTTTGCCGGGGTGGGTTGCAAGCATCATCGCCTGGGGAGAAGTATTATCACCAATGTCACCAAGGAAGCAATTATTACAGGTAGAGTGATGGTAATTAACAACGGTGAATTTAATTGTTCAATTCAGGATTGTTCCTGTCCCCTTAAAGCGGCGGTGATTGTGCCCCTGCTTTGTGATGACAAGGTTGTCGGTACCCTGAAATTATACCAGGTTGACAGATATTATATTGATGATTACTTGCTTGCCCTGGCCAAAGGAATCGGCCAGATCCTCAGTATTCAAGTTGAACTGGCAGAAAAAGAACATCAGAAACAATTGGCGGCCAAAGCCAAGCTGGAAGCCCTGCAGGCTCAGATTCGACCTCATTTTTTATTTAATGTCCTCAATGCCATTATCCATTGTAGCCGTAGTAACCCCGAGAAGGCCCGGCAATTGTTGGTTGAGCTTTCAAAGTTCTTCCGTAAAACTTTAATAATTAACAAAGATTTTATCACCTTAAGTGAGGAGTTCGAACATATTAGAACTTATTTAACGCTGGAACAGGCAAGATTTAGTGACAAACTCAGGGTTACCATTAATGTAGAGTCCCATATATTAGATGAATTAATACCTGTGCTAATTATTCAGCCGTTAGTAGAAAATGCCGTATTACATGGGATTTCAGCCTGTATCAATGGTGGGGAAATTGTCATTACTTGTAAAGAAAAGAAGAATAACTTATATGTGCTGGTACGCGATAACGGGAAAGGAATTCCGAAAAACCAGCGGGCTAAAATACTGGTTCCAAATTATGGTTCTAACAACGGTTTGGCCCTGAGCAATATTAACCAGCGTTTGGTAAGTCTTTATGGCCCCAAATACCGTTTGAAAATCAAAAGTCAGGAGTATCATGGAACGGTGGTATTAATTAAAATTCCCTTGGGGGGTGTCTTGAATGAGGGGAGTATGTGTAAAGTGTCGTAATTGCATGGTTCCGGCAGCTGGGGCATGTCCTATTATGCCTTGTGCCAAAGGATTGATTAATGGACCCTGTGGTGGGACCAGAGATGGCAAATGTGAAATTGATGCGGCTAAAAACTGTATATGGTGTATGGTAATTCCAAAGATTAAAGGGGGAAGGGTATCGGTAACACAGATCCTTGCTCAGATAAAGGATTATTCGGTGGTGAAGGGCTAATGGATTTTAGGGAAAAATTATTAGAAGGGCAATTCATAAAAACAGTTGAATTATGTCCTCCAAAGGGTATAGACTGTTCGGCTTTAATTACAATAGCTAAAAAAATTGGGGGGAAAGTTGATGCAATTAATATCACCGATAATCAGAGGGCCAATATTAGGATTTCTCCGGTAGCGGTCTGTACTTTGGTGTTAAGGGAAGGGATTACGCCTATTTGTCAACTAACCTGTAGGGACCGAAACCGGATGGGTTTACAATCGGAGATCTTAGGAGCGGCGGCTCTGGGGATAGAATATTTCCTTTTTTTGACCGGTGATCACACATTGATAGGTGAAGATCCCAGAGCCAAGGCTGTTTTTGATCTGGATTCGGTACAGCTTATGGCCATTGCCAATCAGTTTACTGTCGGAGAGGTTGCCAATTTTATTCAGGAGGCTAAGGGATTTGACATCCGGTTTTTGGTAGGGATCATTCCTTTAAAATCGGCGGATATGGCCAGGTATATGAACAAGTACATTCCTGGGATTAAGGTTCCCAATAAATTCGTAGACATCCTTGAGAAGGCTAAAAATCCTCTAACAGAGGGGATTAAAATTGCTAAAGAAACCATCAATGAATTAAAAGGTATTGCTGACGGAGTGCATATCATGCCAATGGGTGTAGAAGAGTATTTGGAGGAATTAATCTGAAAGGATGTATAAAATGAAAAAGCTACGGGTGCTAATCGTGGATGATGAACATCCTGCCCGGATGGAATTGCGGTACTATTTGGGCCAGTTTGACAATATTTTTATCGTTGGCGAAGCCGGCAATGCTGCTGAAGCATACCAACTGATTACGGCCATGAAATATGATGCCGTTTTCTTAGATATCAGAATGCCGGACATGAACGGCATAGAACTGGTCCAGGCTTTGCAAAGCCTGGACAACGCTCCTAAAATTATCTTTGTTTCGGCTTACGAAGATCACGCTATTGAAGCCATTAGGGTTAAAGCCTTTGATTATATTTTAAAACCCATTGAAGCATCCAAAGTTGAGGAGGTGGTACTCCGGTTAAATGCCGAGATTAGCAAGGAAGGGTTACCAGCCAGGAACCCGGGTTATTTACAGATCCTCCCCGGTGAATTAAAAGGAACCATTTACCCTGTTAAGATCCAAGATATAGTATTTATATATTCAGAGAGAGAGCTTATCTATTTGAGGGTTAAGAAAGGGGAAGATTTGCTGACGCGATTTTCGATTAGAGAGCTTGAGCAAAGATTGGATCCGGCTATATTTTTTCGTTCCCACCGGTGTTTTATCGTTAATATAAATAATGTAAATGAAATCCGCCCGGGGTTCCACGGCAGCTACTCTTTGATTATGCTGGATCAAAACAGGACAGAGGTCCCTGTTAGCAGAGGCCAGTTAAAGGCTCTAAAAGGAATCTTTAATTTTTAAGCCAAACTTTTTTGTTATGTATTACCATAGCTCTTAACCCCTGTGCTGTAGTATTATAAGTATGTTGGGAAGGGAGTGAAACCTATGGATAATCTG
>JAJZTU010000167.1 GCA_021848765.1 Bacillota bacterium | reverse complement strand
CTTTCCATTGCCGATACCACTGACTTTGGCATCCTGCGCCTCATTGTGAGCAACCCGGACCAGGCCTTCAAGGTGTTAAGAGATGCCGGGTTTACTGTCAGCACTACCGATGTCATTGCCGTGGAAGTGGATGACCAGCCGGGCGGCCTGGCAACAGCCCTGCGGGCCTTGGAAGGCAGCGGCATCAATATTGAGTATGTATACGCCTTTGTAGAAAAAGCTAAGGATAAGGCCCTGGTGGTGTTCAGGGTGGAAGATATTGACAGGGCCATTGAGCTCCTTAACGGCCGGGGGATTAATACCCTGCGGGGAGAAGATGTGTATAATCTGTAGGCAGCGGGAAATGAAAGAGCTAAGACCGGCCTTAAGCGACCGGTCTTAGCCTTCTCTTTTTTGAACGTCAAACTTCCGAATTTCTTATATTGTAGAGGGGTGCTCAGAATACCGTTTTACACTAAACGAAACAAGGTCGTCATGATGATCGCAACAATAGTTGCCAAGACCGGACCAACAAGTGAAACAACACCCACATCAGCATAAGATTGTTTATGGGTTAAACCACAAATAGCCAGGAGGGTAATCACTGCCCCGTTATGGGGAAGGGTATCAAAACCTCCCGAAGAAATAGAGGCAATCCGGTGCAAGAGTTCGGGATTCAAGTTGACTTGCCGGGCCAAATCCAAATATTGCTTGCTCATGGTTTCCAAAGCTATGCTCATGCCCCCGGAAGCCGAACCGGTGATACCGGCCAACACATTGACAATAATTGCTTCCGAAATCAAGGGAGTCCCTTTAATGCTCATTAATCCGGCGGCAATTGCTTTGAATCCCGGCAGAGAAGAAATAACATTGCCGTAACCCACCTCACTGGCTGTATTCATAATGGCTAACAGGGAACCCACGGTACCTTCGTTTAAAGCTTTGGCTATACGGCCTTTCATCTGTTTGAAGTTTAGAGCTATAGCTAAAATTATGCCTGTCACCAGGGCTACAATGATGGCCCAGATACCCACCACACTTTTTAAAGGTATATTATAAGCTTTGAGGATGCTGGGGTCCCAGGTGGGAATATATTTGGTCAGCCAATAATTTATGCCCAGAACAGCCACTAAAGGCAATAATGAGAGCCAAAAATTCGGCAAATCCCCGAGGTTCATCCCTTCGGGCTCATTTTTGTGCCCTGTTCCGTAACCCTCACCGGCAGCCAGGGCCGCTTTACGGCGCCGCTCCAACCACCAGAGTCCGAAACCAAACATAAATATACCGGCTATAAGACCAACAATGGGCGCAGCATAACCATTGGTGCCAAAATACTTAGTGGGAATCAGGTTTTGGATTTGCGGGCTACCGGGCAAGGCTGTCATGGTGAAGGTAAAAGAGCCTAAGGCAATTGACCCGGGAATTAACCGTTTGGGAATGTCAGCTTCGCGGAAAAGGGCCGCAGCAAAAGGATAAACAGCAAAAGCTACTACAAACAAGGAAACTCCGCCATAAGTTAAAATGGCACAGGCCAGTACTACTGCTAAAATGGCCCGTTCTTTACCCAATTTCTCGATAATCGCATGAGCGATGGAACGGGCAGCCCCGGTATCATCCATCACTTTTCCAAATACTGCTCCTAACATGAACACGGGAAAGAAATTCTTGGCATAAGCGACCATTTTTGGCATAAACAATTCCGTATAAGTAGGTAAGAGATCCAGGCCGGATAAGGCAGCAGCAATCAGCGCCATCACAGGGGCAAAGAGGATAACGGAAAAACCACGGTAGGCGACATAAATCAATAAGGCCAAACTCAGCAAAATTCCTAATATTGACATCTCCCTGGACACCTCCAATTCTTTATAACACCAATCCTCCGTCTACGCTCAATACTGTACCGTTAATATAAGCAGCTTCTTCCGAAGCCAGGAAAAGGTAGGCGTTAGCCACATCTTCCACACTGCCCAGGCGGCCTAAAGGAGTTTTTTCTTCCATCGATTTTAAAATTTTTTCCGGGACTTTGGCGCTCATTTCAGTAATGATAAAGCCGGGTGCTACGGCATTGACGTTGATGCCTTTTCTGCCCAGTTCTTTGGCCCAGCTTTTGGTCATGCCGATAACTCCTGCCTTGGTAGCCGCATAATTTGTCTGCCCGATATTGCCGTATAATCCTATAACTGAAGAGGTATTAATAATAGTGCCTTTCCCCTGGGAGATCATCATCGGTACAACTGCCTGGGTACAATTGAATGTGCCTTTTAAGTTCACGGCAATAACTTTGTCAAACTGTTCTTCGGTCATTTTTACCAACAGGCTGTCGGCAGTAATTCCGGCATTGTTAATTAAAACATCAATTCTTTGGTAGTGGGCTAATGCCTTTTCTACCATAGCCATAACCGAGGCTCTGTCAGTTACATCTACAGCTGTGAAAACAGCATCCAGGTTTTGAGCTTTGAGCCTGGCCACAGCTTCCTCACCGGCACTTTGGTCATAATCGGCAATCACTACCTTTGCCCCACGCCGGGCAAAAGCCGTAACTGACGCATAACCGATTCCCCGGGCTCCCCCGGTGATAATTACCGCTTTATTGCTAACGTTCATCTAATCTGCCTCCTTTGCCAAAATTCTGTCCCTGATTCCCATGGGTTCCGGCCGGAAGATCCGTTCATCCATGGTTTTCACATTTGGTGCTACCGGCAGGGGGAAAGGCAATAGATCCAGTACCTGAGTTTTCAGGTCTATGCCGGGGGCAACTTCAGTCAGTTGAATTCCCTCCCTGGTCAATACAAATACAGCCCGTTCGGTCACATAGATTACAGGTTGCCCATTTGCAGCACCCAACTCTCCGGAATAGGTGATTTGGTCAACTTGTTCCACCAGCTTAGCTACCTTACCCTCATTTTTAATTACTAACTTTCCATCTGATATCATCACCTCCAAACCGTTTGTGGTAAAGGAACCACAAAAAACTAATTTCTTGGCATTCTGGGAAATGTTAATAAAACCACCGGCTCCTGCTATGCGTGGGCCAAACTTGCTGACATTCACATTACCCCGGCGGTCTAACTGGGCCATGCCCAGGAAAGCCACATCCAAGCCGCCCCCATCATAAAAGTCGAACTGATAAGCCTGGTCAATAATCGCTTCCGGATTTATCGCTGCGCCAAAAGCCAGTCCTCCAAGGGGTACCCCGCCGGTTGGTCCGGATTCTACGGAAAGATTAAGGTAATCCCCCAAGCCTTCCTCGGCAGCAACTAAGGCCACCCCTTCGGGAGAACCGATTCCCAGGTTAATATTGGTATGGGGTATCAATTCGTAAGCGGCCCGCCGGGCTACTATTTTGCGTTCATCTAAAGGCAGGGTGGGCAGGGAAGTATCCGGCAGCTTGATTTCCCCAGACAACGCAGGGTTATAATCCCCGGCAAAGGTTTGCTCGTGCAGGTGTGCCGGCGCCACCACTATGGCGTCCACCAAAACACCCGGAATTTTTACCAGTTTAGGGTCTATGGTACCCGCTTTGGTTACTCTCTCCACTTGGGCAATTACCTTTCCACCGCTGTTCCTGGCAGCTTGAGCCAGACTCAATGCTTCTACCACCATAGCCTCTTTTTCCATGGAGATGTTGCCCCGTTCATCGGCGGTTGTCCCGCGAATAATGGCGATATTGACCGGGAAGGCTTTATAGAATAACCATTCCTTGCCCCCAAGTTGAATAACTTCAACCAGGTCCTCTTGAGTGAGGGCATTTAATTTGCCACCCTGAAGACGGGGGTCCACAAAGGTTTTTAACCCCACATGGGTAATCACGCCTGGTTTATGGCCCGCAATGGCTCGAAAAAGGTGGACAATAACTCCTTGGGGCAGATTATAAGCCTCGATTTTTTCTTCCACAGCCAGGTGCCCCAGCTTCGGCGCTAAATTCCAATGTCCCCCGATTACTCTTTTCAATAAACCGGGATGGCCAAAATGGTTCATTCCTTTTTCCCTGCCATCACCTTGTCCTGCGGCATAGACCAAGGTTAAATGCTGCGGCTTTCCCTCTGCCAAATAAATCTCTTCTATAGCTTTGGTTATTGCCTCGGGATGTCCGCAGCCTACGAAACCGCTAATGCCAACGGTATCGCCACTGCTAATCAAACGGGCTGCTGCGATAGCTGATATAAATTCGGCCATTTGTTTTCCTCCTTTCTGCCATAACTTTACGCAAAACCCATGCCAACCCGGAAAAGCTGTTTGGTGCCCAAAATAAAACAACCCCACGTGTTTGGACAACCATACATGTGGGGTTTACCATACATACATATGTTGTTTTTACCATACACCCTGGTGCTGGGCGTCAGAAAAGCTTATATTTCCTGAGCTTTTGATAAAACCAAGATCTGTTCAAGCCCAGTAACCGGGCTGCCTGAGCTTTATTTCCCTTAGTCCGGGCTAAAGCCTGAACAATGGCCTGGTATTCAGCTTGTTCTTTTAAATTCAACCAGCTCTTCCCTGCGTTAACAAGACTCTCATTTGGTACTTCCACCGCTGTCTTTTGGCCTTTATTCTGCAGATATAAAGGCAGGTGTTCAAGACGAATGGTGTTGGTATCGGTCATACTAACAGCCCTTTCCAAGACATTGCGAAGTTCCCGGACATTGCCCGGCCAATTATGCCCGGCAAACAAGTCCAGCACCGCTTCCTCCACTTGGATGAGGGGGCGGCCGATACTTTGGCATAACTCCGGCAAAAGGGTCCGGACTATCAGGGGGATATCCTCTTTCCGTTCCCTAAGTGGAGGGACAACAATAGTAATGACATTAAGCCTGTAATACAAGTCCTGGCGGAAAGTACTTTGGGCTATCATCTCTTCCAAATCTCTGTTTGTGGCTGCTACTACCCGGACATCAACCGCTCGTCCCCTGGTAGCCCCGACCCGTTCAACTTCTCTGTCCTGCAAAATCCGTAACAGTTTTGCCTGCATGGTGAGGGACATATCGCCAATCTCATCTAAAAAGATAGTGCCCCCGTGTGCCAATTCAAACTTGCCGGGTTTGCCTCCTTTTTTGGCCCCGGTAAAAGCTCCTTCCTCATAACCGAAAAGTTCAGATTCCAACAGGTGTTCCGGCACAGCAGCACAGTTAACTTTAATAAAAGGGCCGAAATTTCTGGCACTGGCATCGTGGAGGGCATGGGCAAACAGCTCTTTGCCGGTACCGCTTTCCCCCAAAACGAGGACGGTACTGTTGGTTTTTGCCGCCCTGAGCAGCATGTCCCGGACCAGGGCAATAGCAGCGCTTTGCCCAATAATATTCTTAATTGAGTAACGTGCACCTCTCATCCGCCGCAACTCTTCCCGGTAATATTCGGCTTCCTTTTCTAAAACCTGCAGGCGACGGGCTAAGCCTTTTAAATCTTCCACATTGCGAAACAGTACTTTACCCACCGCCCCGACAATTTTGCCGTCCCGCCGGATCGGGATGCGGTTAACTACCATCTCTTGATTACCAATCGGGTGTAAATCGGCGATCTCTGCTGTACCCGTTTTCGCTACAATGTGCATCCGTGAGTTTGGTACAACTTCCGTAGCATGTTTACCGATAACTTCCCTGGGGTCAACACCTAAAAATTCGGCATAAGTGTGATTTATTAATGTAACCCTGCCCTCTTCGTCGACAATGACAATACCTTCATAGGCGCTTTCCAGTGCGGCTTCTAACGTAGATTTAAGAGCGGTAACTGTTTCCAGTTCATTGGCAATGCGCTCGATTTCGGTGATATCCTGAAAGACGGAAACCGCTCCGGCAACCAGACCATCGGCGGTGATGGGAGCCCGGTTAGCAATTATTGTGGTATCACCATATACCGCTTTTTCCCCCACCTCCGGTTTTCCTGTAGTAAGCAACCGCAGTAAGCCGGTAGTAGGCAGGACTTCTTCGATATGCCTACCGATGGCATGGTGAACGGGTATCCCTAGAATTCGTTCAGCAGCCCTGTTAAAAGCAACAACAATTCCGGAATTGTTAATCACAGTAACTCCATTGTGGATGGAGTCCAGTACTGTTTTGAATTCAGCGGATAAAAAGCCCTCCCGGTTGCTGGCAATGGCCAAAAGGTCCTGGGCGAGCAACGGACCGTACCACCCTTGTTCAGTTTTGGTTAACCAGCACTTAATATTGGGAAGTTGAACAATTTGCCGGATAGTTTGTTCCACAGATTGCTTGCCATCTAAAACGCCATATTCAATTCCCGCAATTGTACAAATCTCTTGTTCTCCCTGGTCTTGTACCAATAAATTGGATAGTACCTCCAAAGAATAGACCCGGGGCTGCGAATCAATTTTTACCCATGCTGCCGGCCACTGCTTCCCGATCAGAATTTGAGCAGCTTGTTTTACGGTCAATTTGCTGTCGATTTCTCTGCAGATTATTAACCACTTGACCAATGTTCAGCATCTTGTTTACCTCCGAAAATGTTATTAATTTGGACAATGGCCGGTATACAGCGTTACAACGGAGGGGTACTTACTATGAAGTATAACAAAATCAACGGATTAAGGAAATAAGTCCTGAAGCGCTTCATTCAGACGGCAGGGGTATAGAAAAGCGGCCTGGTCAATAAAATACCTACCATTGAAATCCCTGCCCTGCCGTGTTATCATAATAGCAAATCGTAGAGCATGGGGGGAGCAGAATGGCTGGCAGGTGGTTTGGTCTGGTAGCGGTGGCAATCATCGGGGTTTTGTTGGGCGGGGGTTTTAAGTTGTTTATGACCCTTAACCCATTTGCCGGCCCGAACCAGCCGCAGGTCCGCTCTTCTCCAGAGGTACAGCGTCCCGCAGAGCCCAAGGCTCCTGAAACTACCGCTCCGGCAGAGGAACCCCCCAAAGAGCAAAAGACCTCCATACCGGAGGCCAAAACCGATGAGGGAGAAATCGTAGTAGAGGGCATGGTAGACAATGTAAGCATTAAGAAACGTACCATAAAGTTCACCCAGGAAATGGATGACACCAGCAAAAAGGTTAACCCCAGAGTTAAAGTTCTCAAAGATGCTGTAATTGAAGTCAACGGCAAACAGACAGACTTTGCTCAGATTACGGTAGGAGATTATGTAACCATGATTTTGGACGCAAATCACCAGGCCCGGGCTGTACAGATTGAGCGCTAAGCCAGCGCTCTTTCATTTTATGTACTAAAATTTTGTTTAGTTTCTCAAAGGGGGTAGTCCCTATGCTCTGGAAGGAAATAGAGAACACCATTACTGCCGGCAATCATGAATGTTACGTGGTGGGAGGTTTTCTCCGGGATCTTTACCTGGGGAGGCCTGTCCATGACCTGGACTTGGTGGTGGAAAGCGGAGCCCTGAAGTTGGCCCGGGAACTGGCCGACCGGGTAGGGGGAAGCTTTGTGCTTTTGGACGCTGAGCATAAAATCGGCCGGGTTATTTGCAACGATCTGCAAGCAATCTGCAATACAGAAATCCAGAATACGGAAATCCGGGAAATTGATCTTGCTGAATTTCAGGGGCCCTCCCTGGAGGCAGACCTGAAAGCCAGGGATTTCACCGTCAACGCCCTGGCCCTGCCCTTGAACG
>JAJZTU010000166.1 GCA_021848765.1 Bacillota bacterium | reverse complement strand
GGTCACGGACGACCCATCAGCGAGGTTGGTCGATTCTATTAGCAGACCAAGCTTAGAGCGACTTGGTACGGAGCTAAGAGCACCCAACCGGGGCAGGTATCCGACCGGAGACAAAAAAGAGTCCGGCCAAAGCAGGTCCGATATCCGACGGTCGACGAAAAGAGTTCGGCCAAAGTAGGCCGATATCCGACGGTCGATAGGCTAACGTACGCCGGTATGGCCAAACCCACCGGAGGAACGCTCCGTTTCCTCCAGGCATTCTACTTCCACCAATTCACCCTGGACTACCTGGTTAAGCACCATTTGGGCTATCCGGTCACCCCGGTTAACGGTAAAGGGCGCCTTGCCGAAGTTAATCACAATTAAGCCTATCTCGCCCCTGTAATCCGCATCCACTGTGCCAGGCGTGTTGACCAGAGAGATGCCATACTTCAGCGCCAGCCCGCTGCGGGGGCGAATCTGGGCTTCTATGCCGGCAGGCAGGCTAATTTTCAAGCCTGTCTTAATGAATTTAATCTCGCCGGGCGGGATTTCCACCGGTTCATCTACAGCAGCACATAAATCCATACCTGCAGAACCTAAGGTTAAATACCTGGGTACAGGGATATCCTCACACCCAGGGACTTTTTCAAAGCATACCTTGACCTTCACTGTCACCACGTCTCCAAATTTCAGCCTTGTGGGCCCTAATACTTTCTGCTTCCCAGCCAGTTGTTGACTTTTTCCTCAGTCCCTGCCGGACCAATGGCGCTTACAGTAAAGGAATGACTCTCCAACAGTTCGCCGGCCAACCGCTTTACCTCACTTAAGGAAACTTCATTGATTCTCTCGGCAATTTCCTCAGGAGCCATTATTCTATTGAGACAAAGCTCAGATTTGCCCAACCTGCTCATCCTGCTGCTTACACTTTCCAGACCCAGGAAAAGGTTTCCTTTTAGTTGTTCCTTGGAACGGGTGAGTTCTTCTGCAGTAACACCCCTCTGGGCTAAGTTAGCGATTTCTCCATACACCAAGCTGAGAAACTCCTCCAGATTATCCTGGCTGAGTCCGCCGTACACTGCAAAAAGCCCGGAATCCTGATAGGAACTGGAGTAGGAGTATACCGAATAGGCCAATCCCCGCTCTTCCCTGATGGTCTGAAACAGTCTGGAACTGATGCCCCCACCAAGAATGCTGTTTAAACAATGCAATACATAGGTATCTTTGTGATCAAGGGGCAATCCCAGGGTCCCCAGACAGAGGTGTACTTGCTCAATATCCTTGGTCTTTACTACTGCCCGGGCGTTCTTTACGGGATGGACCATAGGACGCGGTGGCTTGGCACCCTTCCAGGAGCCAAAGATCTCTTTTAGACTGTTAATCAGGCTTTGACCTTTGATGCTGCCTGCTATTGCCACTACCGTCTGTTCAGGAACATAGTGGTGATTATAATAGTCAAGCAGGTCATTGCGGTCCACAGCTTTGATAACCTCTTTAGTACCAATTATGGGCCTGCCCAGGGGATGGCCGCATAACAGAGTACTGGTAAACAGGTCATGAACCAGATCATCCGGTGTATCTTCATACATTTTAATTTCTTCAAGAACTACATTCTTTTCTTTGTTGATATCCTGCTCCGCAAAAAGGGAGTTAAAAAACATGTCACTGAGGACATCAATTGCTAAATCACCATGATCATCCAGGACCTTGGCATAAAAACAGGTATATTCTTTGGAAGTAAATGCATTAAGCTGTCCACCCACGGCATCCAGTGCCTCAGCCAACTGTTTGGCGGTTCTATGCTTAGTTCCCTTAAAGAGCATGTGCTCAATAAAATGGGAAATACCGTTAACCTGTTCATCTTCATCCCTTGAACCTACATGAACCCAGATACCCACCGCTACTGAACGAACCCAGGGAATCTCCTCGGCCACTATCCTTACCCCATTTGGCAGGGTAATTTTCTCAATCATCTAAGGTTGCCTCCTTGTCTGCTGACTCAAGCATATGCTATTGTATTCTATGTCTTTTGCAGAATTCCTTTTCTCTTTAAGAACCTAGAGTAAAAATGGACTTTTGGGAGCCAAAAGCCTGTTAACCCTCGATTTGTTGTTCAGCAGCCGGTATCAGCTCGGGCACAGTAACAATCTGGTAGCCCTGAGACTTGAGGTTATCAATCAGCTTAGGCAGAGCCCGCACTGTCGGCGCAGTCGGATGCATCAAAATAATAGCCCCATTATGCACCTTATCATTAACCCTATTGATGATTACCTGTGGGTCAGGCCTTTGCCAGTCAATAGTGTCCACACTGGACATGATAGTTATGTAACCTCTTTCCCCGGCAAGTTGTACCACCCGGTTATCCAACTCCCGGTAGGGCGGGTGGAAGAGGGTAGTTTTTTTTTTGGTGATTCCCAGAAGTATTTCCTCAGTTTTCTTAATTTCTTCCCAGTTCTTTTCCAAACTTAGTTGAGTTGGACGTAAATGAGCATAGCCATGATTTCCAAGCACATGTCCTTCTTTTTCAATTAAAGCGGTTAGCTCAGGAAACTGTTCCGCCCACTGGCCCCCAATAAAAAAGGTAATTTTTACATCTTTACTTCGGAGCACCTGAAGCATCTCCGGAATAAATTCCTCACCCCAGACTACATTACAAATCAGGGCTACCTTTTTTTCATTGGCATTACCCTGCCAGATGGGCTCATACCTTTTCATGGTCGGAGTTTCCAGTTTACCTTGTAAATAAGCTATACCCAGCACTATTACGCCCAGGATCAGGATAACAGCTGACGCATTGCGTAATAAGCGCATCAGATTGATATAGTAGATCTTCATAAAAATTCCCCCCCCGCTATTGAGCATGTATTATTAGAACATATGCGTGAGGGAAAGGGTATAGTATCCTAATTTTGTAATAACTTAAATCCGTAGTCCATGAGCTTTTGGCTATCGCCATAGCGGTTATGGCTTTTTAAGACCACTGCAATCAACTGGCGGCCTCCCCGGGTGGCTGAGGACAGGAGACAGTTGCCGGCCTGGCTCGTGGTCCCGGTTTTCACACCATTCGCCCCGGGATACATATTTAAAAAACGGTTGGTATTGCTCAGCTGAATTATTTTCTCCTTTCCCTGCTTATTGATCAGTTTAATCTCACCTTGTTTAGTAGACACCAATCCCGCAAATTCACGGTTCTTTAAACAATACCGGGCAAGCTGGGCCAGATCCCTGGCTGTGCTGTAATGATTGGGCTTGGAATAACCGTTGGTATTAAGATAATGGGTTCCGGACAAGCCTAAAAGAAATGCTTTGGCATTCATCATATCTACAAATCCGTCATGGGTCCCGGCCGTATGTACAGCCAGGGCTACAGTGCTGTCATTAGCCGAGGCCCATAATGCTCCCTTAACCAGATCGTTGACCGATACCCGGTCTCCGGTATTTAGATTCAGAATTGAGCCAATATATACCTTGGCTGCCTCACTCGACACCTTAACCTCTTCCCCGCCAATTTTAGTTTCAATAACTACAATGGCGGTCATTATTTTGGTTAGACTGGCCGGATGGCGTTGCTTAACTGCATTTTTCTCATAATAGATTTGACCGGTAGCAGCGTCCATCAAAATAGCCGCAGAAGCGGTGATTTCCGGTTCTTCAGCCTGGGCCACAGGGGTGAAGACAAGCAATCCGGAGAGTATTGCCATAAACAGATAAAACAATCTGCTCACCTGATGCACCTCCTCGTTCTTAAACTTATTATTTCGTCTCCACCCCCAACCAATCCGTGGCAAAAAAAAACATAAACCGGAGCCGGTTTATGTTAGTTGGTACTATTCGACTTTAGTGGCTTCAGGCCGCATAGCCTGCTTTCTGGAGAGATTGACCCGTCCTTGCTCATCAATCTTGATTACTTTGACCAGAATCTCATCACCTACAGAAACTACATCATCCACCTTATTTACCCTTTGTTCAGCCAGTTGGGAGATGTGGACAAGGCCTTCCTTGCCGGGCAGGACTTCGACAAAAGCTCCGAAATCCATAATCCGGACGACCCGGCCATTGTAAATCTTGCCAACTTCAACATCTTCAGTCAGGTCCTCAATGATTTTCTTAGCCTTGTCTCCACCTTCTCCTGTGCTGGAGTAGATGAGTACCCTTCCATCATCTTCAATATCAATGTCAACCCCGGTATCATCAATAATCTTTTTGATGGTCTTACCGCCAGGGCCGATTACAACCCTGATTTTTTCAGGGTCGATGGTCATATGGATTACCCTGGGAGCATATGGTGAAAGCTGTTTCCTGGGCTCGGAAATGCTTTCCAGCATTTTGCCCAGGATGAACATCCGTCCTTGATAAGCTTGGGCAAGAGCCCTTTCCAGGATGTACCTGTCTATCCCGGCAATTTTGATATCCATCTGGATGGCGGTTACGCCGTTCTCAGTCCCGGCCACCTTAAAGTCCATATCACCCAAGGCATCTTCCATACCCTGAATATCAGTTAACACCTGTACCTGGTCCCCATCTTTAACCAAACCCATGGCTACACCGGCAACCGGCCGTTTGACAGGTACCCCGGCATCCATCAGGGACAGGGTGCTGCCGCATACACTGGCCATGGAACTGGAGCCATTGGATTCCAGGATTTCGGAAACCAGCCGGATGGTGTACGGGAATTCGCTTTCCGGAGGAATCATTGGCTCTAAGGCCCGTTCAGCCAAAGCCCCATGGCCGATATCCCTGCGCCCTGGCCCCCGCATGGGCCGGGCTTCCCCGACACTGTAAGGGGGAAAGTTATAATGATGCATGTAGCGCTTGGATTCTTCCACCCCGAGGCCATCCAGGATTTGCTCGTCGCTGATGGGGCCCAGGGTAGTAGAGGTAAGGGCTTGGGTCTGTCCACGCGTAAATAAACCGGAACCATGGGTCCGGGGTAAAATCCCCACTTCACAGGAAATGGGACGAATCTCAGTGACTCCCCTGCCGTCTGGCCTGATCCCGTCTTCCACGATCATCTTGCGGACAGTTTCCTTCAACACTTTCCCAAATACAGCTTCCACACTCTTAGGGGTGTCCGGGTAAATCCCGGCAAAGTGTTCAGTTGTCCTGGTCTTGAGGGCATCTATAGCCGCCTGCCGCTCCAACTTGTCCGCTGACTTTACTGCAAACTTCATATCCCCGGTAATATAGGCCCTTACGGAAGATTCGATTTCAGGTTCAACTTTGGCAAGATTAATTTCCCGCTTAGGCTTCCCGATAGCAGCGGCAATTTCCTCCTGGAAACGTACTAACTCCTTGATGGTCTCATGACCAAACATGATGGCCTCCAGGATAACAGACTCCGGAACCTCTTTGCATCCTGCCTCCATCATCATCACTGCGTCCCTGGTCCCGGCAACCACCAGGTGCATGTCACTGGCCTCGGCTTGTTCCCTGGTGGGATTAATAATGAATTCACCGTTAACCCTGCCCACAATTACCCCACCGATGGGGCCGTTAAAAGGAATGTCGGAAATGGTTAGGGCTGTTGAGGCGCCAATCATGGCGGTCACCGCAGGGTCATGGTCCTGGTCTACAGACATCACGGTTGAGACTACTTGTACATCATTGCGAAAGCCTTCCGGGAATAAGGGCCGGATTGGACGGTCAATCAGGCGGCCGGACAAGATAGCCTTCTCGCTGGGCCGGCCTTCCCGTTTAATAAACCCGCCCGGGATTTTGCCAACCGCATAAAGTCTTTCTTCATAATCTACTGTCAGTGGGAAGAAATCGATACCTTCCCTGGGATTTGCTGAACATACTGCTGTAACCAGCACTGCGGTATCCCCGTAGCGCAGGAATACAGAACCATTGGCCTGTTTAGCCAGCTTTCCCGTCTCGACAGTGAGGACCCTACCTCCTAATGTAATCTGGAAACTCTGTTGCATTCTTTTGTTTGTCCTCCTCTCAAACTTTCCAATCTTTTCATATCAACTAAAACACTTTCGACATTGTATATAGTATTTCCTTCTATTAAAAGGAAAAATACGCAAGATTACTACTTTTCCGGGGATAACAAAAGACGGGGTGTTCCCCCGCCTAGCGTTACCTTCTCAGGCCAAGCTTTTCGATAATGACACGGTAGCGGTTAAATTCTTTGTTCTTCAGGTAATTCAACAGTCCGCGTCTCTGACCGACCATTTTCAACAGTCCACGCCGGGAATGGTGGTCCTTTTTGTGCTGCTTAAGGTGCTCAGTCAAATAGTTAATTCTTTCGGTCAGGATAGCAATCTGTACCTCCGGAGAACCGGTATCACTCTCGTGAAGCTTGTACTTCTCAATGATAACCTGCTTTTGTTCTGTTGCCAGAGCCATAAAGTCTTCACCTCCTCACATATTTCTGAATCCCCATCAGCCAAGTAAGCCGTCGGAGTCTTCGGCAGGCCTAGCAGATGGATCATATATCCTCAAGGGTGATTACCCCTGCAGGCAATTGGGTAAAACTATGATTTATTTTCCGATGATTGTAATTACCAGGCGCCCGGTAGGGATGTCCTTAGCCACCAAGTCAAATACCCGGCCAGATTTGGCAAGAAATCCGCGAAATCTGGTCGCAGTTGGAATTTTACCAGGAACGCTGGAGGCCGCTGAGATGATATCAGCTACGGTTATACTGTCCTGGCGGTAATCCTTAAGCCTTTTACGAGCATGTTCGGTAATTATAACTCGCATGGCCGTTTCCTCTGCACCCTAATAAGCCCGGGACTTGCTATTCTGGGTGCCCGAATCCTCTTGAACCAGCAGGCTGTACAAGGCATCCTGAAAAGCGATTATAGTCGCATTTTCCACCTTGCAACGCACATACATAGCTTCCAGTTCTTTGCGCAAAACCTGGAATTCCTCACTCATGCAGATGGCCGAAATTTGTTGAATAAACCTCTTCAACTCATCTTCCCTGGAGTCTGCCATACTGCTGACCATACCGGTTCTCCTTTCTACGGAGCTACCCACAAATGTTATTTTAGCATGCCCGGAGGATGCTGTAAACGATTTTCTATAATTATTATATTATCTGGCCTCCTGGATATGCCAGCTTCTGATTCCTAATTGTAACTGGTTCAGAATTGACCGGGCCTTTTCTGTATCTGCTTTAATTTGGTTAAGCAGTTCATCAATACTGTTGAAAGCTTTTTCTCCCCGGATTCGTTCAAGGAATATCACTTCGATTTCTTTATCATAAATATCCCGCTTAAAATCGAAAACAAATACTTCCACGTTTCTGCGCCGGCTGTCACGGTGAAAGGTAGGCTTGACTCCAATGTTGGCTACCCCGCTAAATCTCTCTTCCCCCATGACTACCTCCACGGCATATACACCGTTGGCAGGTACCAGAATATCTTCCGGGAGATCTAAATTAGCAGTGGGAAAACCTAACTGACGCCCACGTTTTTCTCCATGAACCACCTTGCCTTTCAAGAAGGGACAGTAGCCCAGAAAGGTGGCCGCCCTTTTGACCTCACCCTGCAGCAGGAGTTCCCTGATTAGGGTACTGCTGACTACCTCACCGGCAACTTCGACCGGTGAGACAACCTTAACCGAAAAACCATATTCT
>JAJZTU010000165.1 GCA_021848765.1 Bacillota bacterium | reverse complement strand
AAAATCGGCGGGACCGGCTTGGCATAGTCGAGAAGTTCCCGGATTATTTTATTCTGCCGTTCAACCTGTTCATTTAGCACAGCCAGATACTCCTGCATTTGGCGCTGTTGGCCGAATTCATCCTGCATCACCTGGACAGTGGCTTTCATTATTCCCAGAGGATTGCGGATTTCATGAGCCACTCCCGCTACCAGGCGGCCCAGGGCCGCCAACCGGTGGGACCTTTCCAACTGCTCTTCCAGGACCAGCTTCTGCTCTACCGCATCAGCCATCTTATTAATAGCTGCCGAGATTTCTCCCAGTTCATCGCTGGCCGGGGGAGCTAACCGGAAACCGGTGTCTTTTTCCATGGCGGCTAAGCCGGAAGTAATTTGCCGGACCCCGCGCTTTAAACGGGTCAAGACCCAAAAGGTTGCTGCCGTACCTACGATCAATGATACCGGTACTACAAACAGAAGAATTTTGATGATTAAGCGAACCAGGCTAACGCCGTCCCGGACATGTTCGGCAATTAGCACAACACCCGTTACCCGCTCGCCGGCCATAATGGGCTGGGCCCTGCCCACAAAGACCCCGCCCGGACCGTCCTTGATAAAGGTTTTGCTCTCTTTGATGGTGGAAACTTTAATCCCAAAGAACTGGGTACCTTCCTGCTCCTCAGACTGTTGGCGAAAAAATAAAAACCGGTTGGCTCTGGACAGTTCTCCGTAGATAAGGTTATGACCCATCTCCGGCAAGTACAACCCGATAATTACCCTGGGATTGGCGCTGATTATAACTTCGGCCTGGTTCTCAAAGTAGTCTTTAAGCTCCCGGGGACTTTGCCCTTTTTCAATAAAACCAGCCAAGCCCCTGCTTAAACCCTCGCTGGTTACTTTTAGTTTCTCCTGTTTATCCGCCAATACTTCCTGGTCATACCGGGCAGATGCCAGGCTCAGGGAGAGAAAGGCCACCAGTAAAATGACTAAAACCACCGCAACGATAGTTCCGATTTGAAACCCCAGGGTTTTTTTGAAAATCGGCTTCATTTGGCGCCACTCCTTGCTTATTGAAACCTTAAAGCCTCAATCGGATTAAGTTTGGCCGCTTTATTGGCCGGGTAAATTCCAAAGACAATCCCTACTAATACGGCAAACCCGAAAGCCAGACCGATAATTTGGAGGGAAACACCGGTCTCGATAGACATAACCGAACCGATGATGCGGGCCCCTCCCAATCCGGCAAGTATGCCCAGGACGCCGCCGGAACTGCTGACCACCAGAGCCTCGATCAGAAACTGCCGGAGGATATCCCGTCTCTTTCCGCCTATAGCTTTGCGAATTCCAATTTCCCGGGTCCGCTCGGTAACCGATACCAGCATGATATTCATTATACCAATTCCTCCGACCAAGAGGGATATTCCGGCAATACCCCCCAGCATCACCGTCAGGGTTCCTGTCACCTGATTAACGGTAGCAAGCATCTCCGCCTGGTTAAAAACCCGGTACGCGTCAGTATTTTTAATTTTCTTGTACAAGAGATTATCCAGTTGGGCAACAACACTGTCCACATCCTCTGCACTTGCCGCCTGGACATAGACGGTGCGTATCCCTTTACTGTTCAGCAACCGCTCTGCCGTGGTCAGGGGAATCATCACCTTGTCGTCATTGGAACCAAAAGCTGCCCCTCCTTTTTCCTCCAAAAGGCCTACTACCTTAAAATTCTCCCCGTTTATTTTAACCGTTTCTCCTACAGGATCTATTTGTCCAAACAACTGTCTGGCCACTTCGGCGCCCAGTAAGACAATTTTTTGCCGGAAACTCAAATCCGTGGGGATGACAAACCGCCCCTGCTGGACATGAAAGTTACGGACCTGTTCATAGTCACTGTTTATACCTTCCAGACTGGTATCATATTTTTTATTCCCATACTTAACTGATACATTACCGTTAATCACCGGGGCAATACCCAGGATTCCGGGTCTTGCTTTCCAGTCCATGATTTCATCATAACTCAAGCTTACCGGAGTCTCATTATTTCTAATGGTGATACTTACCAGGTTGGAGCCTAACCCCTGGATTTTCCCGGTAACTGACTTACTGGTACCTTCACCTATTGATACTAACACAATCACTGCCGCCACACCAATGATTACACCCAGCATGGTTAGGAAAGAGCGCAGTTTGTTGGCCCGGATACCGGCCACCGCTAATTTGACTGTCTGCCAAATATTCATCAGGCTACCTCCCCGCTAAAGACAATCTGCCCATCCTGAATTCTGATGACTCGCCGGACCTGTTTGGCAATCTCCGGGTCATGGGTAATCAGGATAATGGTTTTCCCTTTCCGGTTAAGTTCCTTCAGGATCTCCATTACCTCCTCTCCCGAGCGGGAATCAAGGTTTCCGGTAGGTTCATCGGCCAGAATTACCGGCGGGTTCCCGGCCAAAGCCCGGGCAATTGCCACCCGCTGCTGCTGTCCTCCGGAAAGCTCCGCCGGTTTATGGTGCAAGCGGTCCGACAATCCCACCATGCCCAGAACCTGGAGGGACATTTTCCTGCGCTCCCCTGCACCGAGGCCCCGGTAAATCAAAGGCAGTTCAACATTTTCCAAGGCAGTTAAACTGTTCAGCAAATTGAAGTTCTGGAACACAAAGCCTATTTTTTGGTTGCGGATTTCCGCCAAATCATCTTCCTGCAATTTGCTGACTTCCTTGCCCTCCAGATGATATTGGCCTTCTGAAGGCACATCCAGGCAGCCTAACATATTCATCAGGGTTGACTTGCCGGAACCGGACGGACCGATAATCGCCAGCATTTCACCGGCGCTGATGTCTAAAGTCACCCTGTCCAGAGCGGTAATTGTTATGGATCCGGTCTGATAATACTTACTGATATTCTTTAGCTTAATCATTAATCCTTATCCACACCTTTCCCAGTAAGGCTATCTCTGGATATTGCCAGGCCGGCCGCCCATTCCTCCTGCTCCCGGAAAACGCATATTCCCGCCGGCATTGTTACTTCTGGTCACCACCGGCAGGGCTACCTTATCTCCTGCCGTAATCCCACTTTTGATTTCAATTACACTTTCGTTATACAGGCCTGTTTCCACCGGTCGCAGGTCAGCCTGCCGCATCCGGTTGCCGTTTTGTTTACTGTCACTGTTGGAACCTCCTGCCATGATAACAAACTTTTTACCCTGTCTTTCGTGTACAGCCTCAATGGGCAACAGCAGAACCCCATCTTTCCGGTCAACCAAGATTTCCACATTAGCTGTCATCCCGGACTTAAGCTGCTCCCCTTGAGCTATGGTCAGGGTCACATTAAAATTAGCTACATTGTTTTGTACCGTCCCCTGTCCGGCCACTTCACTGACGGTCCCCGTAAAGGTTTGCCCCGGAAAGGCATCAACGGTGATGTTAGCCTTCTGCCCCACCTTCACCCTGGCAATATCTACCTCATCCACGGGTACGGTAATTATCATGCCGGAACTCCCTACTATGCCGGCCAATGCTTGCCCGGCTTTTACTTCATCTCCCACCTGCCAATAGTTCTGCCCACCGCCGGCGCTACTGCCGGAAGCACTGCCTGACCCTCTGCTGGCAGCGCCTTCCTGGGACTGAACCTGGTGTAGAGAAATAATACCGGCAAAGGGAGCCTCTATTCTGTAGTCAGCCAATTTACTTTGCAAACCGGCTAATTTAAGCCGTGCCTGCTGTAACCTGAGTTCCTGGGTTTTCACCTGGGCCTCCAGGGTATCACTGGCAACTGAAGCCAACCTTTGCCCTTTCTGTACATAGGAATTCTCCTCCACATATAGTTGTTGAACAAGGCCCGCCGCCCCAGCTCTGACTACACTGGTGTCCACCGGTTCCAGGGCCCCGGTTTCTATACCCTGTTCGATACCCTGGGCCGTATGCACGTCCGCCCCGGCGGTCACCCCCGGTGCCAGGGAACCGGGATTGGGGACTTCCACGGTAACGGTAAAGAGCTTAGAACCATCCGGGTTAGCTTTACCTACCCGGTCAACTTTTTTTACTTTACCGGTCAAAACCGAAAACAAGGAGCTAAGTGTCACATCCACATTTTGCCCGACTTGTATTTTTTCCACCTGTGCCTCGTTGAAGGGCGACCGGAAGACCAGCTTTCCGGTATCCTGGATAGTCATTAACACAGAATTCTTGGGTACATCCTGGCCCGTACTGACTTGCACGGAGGTTACAGTCCCCCTTATCGGTGCAAATACCTGCAACTGTTTGCGCTGATTAAGTGTGGAATTCAGTTCAAGCTCAGCCTGTCTTATATCGAGCTGCACACTTTCGATTTCCGCCAGCAAACTTGCTTGATCTAATTCAAATAACAGATCTCCTTTTTGCACCTGCTGGCCGTTTTGAAAGTTAATTTTGGTGATTCTCCCCCCGCTTTTTGCCGTAAGTTCCCTGCTGGACATGGGTTGGACAGTTCCATTGGCTGTAACTGATACTTTAATAGTCCCCTTTTCTGCTGTTACAGCAGCCGCTTCCACAGCCGGCAGACTTTTGTCCCGCCAGAAAAACCATCCGCCAAGGCCTACTAATACTACGCCAAAACCGGTAACCGCAGCCAGTTTCCACTTATGTTTGATTTGTGCTAACACGCTAGCTATTCCCCCTCAAGATCAGCTTAGATTTACCAATAAGCATTTACTCATAAGAAAAATCTTATGAGGCACACTTATTAGGCAAATACATATTAAGCAATTTGCGTGCCAACTCATTGCCAAACTAAGGAGACCGGTTAAATCCCCGCCCGCAGAGGAATGAGCTAATTTGACCTGCCGTTAGATTAGCTGAAAACAAACAGTCTCCTGTCTGTTAATAAACAGGTTAGGTTCCAGCAGTTAAATCCGGTTAAAAACAATTAAGGGATTCCCGCCCAAAAAGGCTGGAATCCCTTGGTGCATCATGCAATATCAACCGTTTCGCCTAAGCCCTTTAGTAAGGCGTTTTCATATATCAGTTTGGCCACACTAATATCTTGAGCGGCAATACCGACGGATTTGAAAAAAGTTATTTCTTCTTCTCTTTCCCTGCCCGAAATCTCCCCGCAGGTGATTTTTCCTATTTCACAATAAATATCTTCCTGTCTCAATCGTCCTTTTCCGATGGGAATAACTAAATCTCCTGCTTCTTTAAAAGAAGCCTCGAAAGAATCTATAACAATTTTATCGGCTCTGGTGATGGTAGTTTCGTCAATTTCCTGCATTTCCGGCGTATATGAACCCATCCCATTGATGTGGGCGCCTGGTTTAAAATCATTACCCGAAAAAACAGGCTTGCGCGAGGTGGTAGCAGTTACCACTATATCCGCATCAAGCACGGCATCCCTGGGAGTATTGGCCACTTTAATTTTAAAATTAAACCTGCTTAATTCTTTTTCACTTAACATAACAAAATCTTTAACCCTGTTTTTGTCTGTATCAAAAAGGTAAACCTCCTCGATTGGCCTTATTTCCAGCATGGCTTCCAACTGCCGTAAGGCCTGACCGCCTGTACCGAAAAGAGCTAACTTACTTGCCTGTTTATTAGCGAGGTATTTTGTAGCCACCCCGGAAGCTGCACCTGTTCGAAGGGCAGTAAGATGAGTAGCATCCATAATTGCCAGTGGTTCTCCTGTTTCCACATTGTTTAATAGCACTACTGCAGATATAGTCGGCTTTCCACAATTAATATTGTTGGGGAAAACCGAAACAATTTTGATTCCCATTCCCCCTAAATCACTCATATAGGCAGGCATGAACAGCAGGTCGCCATTTGCCTCGTCACAGTGAATCCGTGTTCTTAAGGGTATCTTTGCTCTATTAAGATAATAATCAGTAAAAGCCGCTTCAACAGCATTTATAGCTTCAAGCATGGTAATGGCTTTCATAACATTATTTTTGGAAAGTACCAGCATGACACCATCCTCCTAAATCGGTTCAAGCACGCGTCCCAAGAATAGATAGAAACAGGCTATTCTAACCACCCCCGGCAGGGGAAACAAGTACAATTTCGGCGTTTCCTTTACTTTACCAGTGATACCGCCTCTTGGAGCCCCAGTTCGACCAACTTCCCTTCGGTTGGCCGGCCATTTTTATCCCATCCCCTTAAGCTGTAATAGTCGTCCAGCAGGTAGTTAATATCTTTCAGGCTCGGCTTAATACCCTTACTGGGGCCGGAAGGTGTTTCCTCATTATAAACCCGGCCCGGGGGCATATCATACTCCCGCCCAAAACCCGGCTCTTCCCTGATCCAAAACATCCGGGTCAGGTTCCATACCCGCTCTGAGCATTTCATTAAATCATCCCAGGAGATGTCTATGCCTGTAAAAGCGGAGTACATCTTTGCATAATTATTCACATCCATTTCCAGCTCAATCCAGTGCAGGCGGCATACTCCTAGCATATCAAAGGCAGGACGTGTGTGTTGATAAGTGATAACCTGAGCTGCTTTGCCCTCTGGCTTAGTCCTGCCTTGGGCAATATCAAAGGTTACCGCCCAGGAACGGCTGTGGTGTGCTCCAATATCACAGGTCATATAACTGAGCAGCATCGCAGTAGCATTGCGTGGTTCATAGCCACTGAATTCCAGTCCTTTTACCTGCATAGCAAAATCCATTGACCCTTGACCGACCTTTTGGGCAACAGTTCGCACACCTTCAGCCAATAAATCGCCTAGTCCTTGGCGGCCCGCAATGATTTCAGCCAGATAAATCAGACTGTCTACGTCTCCGAATTTAATTTCACGCCCGTTAAAATCTTCGGGCTTAAACAAACCCTTTTCGAAACATTCCATAGTAAAAGCGGCTACATTACCGTAAGAAATAGTATCCAGGCCAAGTTCATCACAGATATAGTTGGCATAGGCCACCTCTTCTATAGTATTTAAGGCACAGTTTCCACCTATTAATCCTGTGGTTTCATATTCAGGTCCTTCAACATACACCTCGGAACCTTTTAAATTCACTTTAGAGTATTTTCCACAGTTCAGAGGGCAGGCAAAACAGGCCTTATCGGTTACAACTATGCTTTCCCTCATCAATTCGCCGTTAAACTTTTCATGTCCCTCGTAATAAGAAGTGTAAAAATTCTTAGTAGGGAAACAGCCAATACTGTTGACCCATTTGGTTACACTGGCGGTACCATAATCCTGCCATTCTTTAAAAACCGGGTGATCTTGGCAGTGCTTGTGCATGGCATCTGCCAATGCTTTCATTTCTTCAGGCCTGGCAGCAGGGATGGATTTGGTCCCGCGGAAGGCCACCGCCTTCACTCCTTTTGATCCTAAAACCGCACCCACACCGGTACGCCCGGACTGTCTTCCGAAATCGTGACAGATACAGGCATATTTGACCATCTTCTCACCGGCAGGACCAATAACCATAATCTGAAAATCTTCGCCCAACTTTTCCTTTAACATTTTCTCAGCGACCATAGCCCCTTTGCCCCAAAGCTCGACCGCCTCCCTTATCGTGACCGCGTCATCATCTATTACAACATAACATGGACTTTTAGCCTTCCCGGAGATAACCACAGCGTCATAACCTGCGAATTTCATCTCAGCAGCAAGATGACCCCCCATATTACTGTCACCGTAACCTCCGGTT
>JAJZTU010000164.1:584-7619 GCA_021848765.1 Bacillota bacterium | reverse complement strand
CTTTGCACCCCTTACCTGGACTAGTCTGGTGGTATTAACTGCTACCGGGATCTATGGAGCAGTGGGCAAGTGGAAGGACCTTGCTCCCCTGGCCGTAAAGCCTGCTGGGGTGATGCTTTCTGTAAAGCTGCTCCTGGTGGCTGCTTTGGTAGTTATCCTTTTTGCCAAAATCTATTATTACGGGCCAAAAATGAAATATCTAATCAGTCCATCAACACCCAAAAATCAGGAAAATGACCTAGCTTTGGCTAGAACAACCAGGGAGACCTTGATTATGTCCAACCTACATCTGGCAACCGGTATTGCTATAATCATAGCTGCAGTGGTTATGCGCAAGCTGCTGGAAAAAGCGGGTTAAAGGGGGTAGATGGAGTGGAAATACAGAAGATTTTCAGTGGAGGCCCTGACCTACCATTTTGGGCCTTTGCTATCAGGACAACCCTGCTTTATTTTGCCCTGATTACCGCTACCAGGCTTATGGGTAAACGCCAGATCGGTATCCTGTCCGGGCATAACTACCTGGTGGCTGCAGGGATCGTGAGCCTTGCTGCTGTACGGATGGTAAACCCGCAGGCCTCCCTGACCTCAGGTCTGGTGATTATTTTCGTTTATGCGGGGATGAATATCCTCTGGTCCTACCTGGATCTGAAATGGCCCTGGGGAATTGACCGTAAACCCATTACTCTCGTTGAGAACGGGCAGGTGTCTAAGAAAAACCTATTGAAATCCACGGTGACTATGGATAATCTGATGGGTCAGTTAAGGCTTAAAGGGGCGCAAAACCTTTCCGAAGTAGCCTCGGCGGTCCTGGAGGTAACCGGAAAAATCAGTGTCAGTAAAAAGCCACAGTTTTTGCCGCTCAACCGCAAGCAGATGAAATTGCCGCCAAAACCCGTCACACTGCCAACAGTCCTGATCTATGACGGAAAAGTGGAAGCGGTTAACCTGAGTGAGCTGGGTCAGGACCTAAACTGGCTGCTGGCCCTAATCAGACAAAAAGGTTATGGACGACCGGAAGATATTTTCCTGGCTGCGGTGGAAGCGGACGGAACACTGTACATTGCTCCACAACCTGCTTCGTAAGGGGGTACCGTTATGCTAAAGATATTGAATTCACTTCAGGATTTGAGTCCCGGTGGATTTGCTGTCAGGGCGGTGTTAGTGGGACTGATGCTGTACTTTTTAAGCAGGAAGCTGCCGCGCAGATCTGCCGGTCAGTTTGCCGGATATGACTTTGTATTTTTCTGGATGATGGGGGGGCTGACTGCCTCTCCACTCTATGACCCGAAAATCAACTTTGCGGATACCATTACCGCGATTAGCACGGTTTATTTCTGGCACCATGCTATAGCTTACCTGGCGGTAAAAAGCCGCCTGTTGGCCAGGATAATCTATGGCAGGCCCGTAGTGTTGATTGAGGGGGGCAAAATTGTCCATCAGAACATGAGGTCGGCCTTATTTAATACAGAGTTGTTGCTTTCTGAGCTCCGGACCATGGATGCCGGCAACCTTAATGAGGTGGAATGTGCTGTCCTGGAAACCAATGGTCATGTCAGTGTAATAAAAAAGTCGCACGCCCAGAATGTGACCCCAAGGGATTTGCAAATACTGACTCCGGCCATCGCTCCGCCCACCGTGGTTATTGATGACGGAAAAGTGATGGAGGAAAACCTGGCTAACATGAATCATGATGAGAAGTGGCTAAAGGATCAATTGAATAAATACGGTGTTTTCCGCCCTGCTGATGTCTATTTTGCCAGTGTGGACGGGTCAGGACAACTGTATTACTCCGTGAAAAAGCCATCATCATGATTTGCACAACATTCGAGTATGCCGAAGCCCTATAATGTACTTATGTTCACCGAGAATTTTAGTTATTTCCTAAGGAACTGGGATAGGAGGTGAGTAATTCATGCTCAGTGAACAGGAACGCATGAATAATGCCTTTAAGGAGCTTCTTTTTCAGGAGGAAACCATGGCCAAGAAATATGCCCACCTGGGCCAGGAGATTACAGATCCCCAACTTCAACCGATGCTACAGGGTATGGAACAAGCTGCCCGGGCTCACTATGGGACTCTGGCTAAGAAGATGACCAAAATGGGGATAGTTTAATCTAAAAATCGGGAGATGGTCAGCATGAACACGTTAGATAAACTCCAGGACATCCTGCAGGATGAAATGATGATACAAGAGATGTATAACCACTACATGCTGCGGATTGCTAATCCGGAAGTGAGGCAAATGTTTACCCAGATGCGGGATGCCAAGATGCAGCATGTAACTATGCTCCAGCAAGAGATTCAGCAAATGATGCAGTCTGGAAGAATATAATTTTGTAATATGGGCAAAATAGCATTATCTAAGCAAAAGGAGGGATGAAGTCAATGAGAGTTGCCACTTGTAAATGTGAAGAGTGTCACTACAACAAAAACTTTGAATGCCATGCTGACAGTATTGAAGTGATGTCTGTGGGGGACAAGAAGGTAAGCAGTTCTGAAGGTACTTGCTGCAGTACCTTCAAAACGAAACGCTAAGTTAGCCCAGAAATTAAACTATGTCATAAAAGATCACAAAGACTTAATCTCCTTCGAAGAGATTAAGTCTTTGTGATTTGTTTTCTACTCCAGGAAATTCGGGGTCTAACGGAGGGATATGTAGGAAGGATTGCCGGTGCTGACCCTTCGGAAGTAGCGGTGAATTTCAGCCGGTATAAAAGCCTGGTAGGTGCCCAAAAATCGGCATAAAGGCCAGATGTGCCTGAAAATAGGCAGATGATGTGCCCAAAATCAGGCAATATTCTGATATAATTATTGTATAGAACTAAAGTAGTTTCATTAAACTTTTGAGCTAAATGCTCATCGCGTGTTTCTTTAATATTTATGGGCAAGAGGAGTGAGGCCGGGTGCAAAAGGATATTTTAGCTTTTCAAGGGCCGGGAGAACTTTTAGCGGTAGTGGCGACCATCTTGGGAGGGCTGGAGGAAGGTGTACAGGTAGTAGATGAGCGGGGGTATACCATTTTCTACAACGAACCCGCAGAAAAACTGGATGGGCTGCGGCGCGAAGAGGTTTTGGGGCGTCATGTCCTGGAGGTGTTTCCTTCTTTAACTGCTGAGACCAGTACATTACTTAAGGTGCTGCAGATCAAAAAGCCCATTTACAACCAACAGCAGACCTTTCGGAATTTCAAAGGCAATCCGGTAGTAACTGTTAATTCCACCCTGCCGATCCTCTTGGAAGACAGGCTCATCGGAGCAGTGGAGATTGCGCGCAATATTACCCGGGTTAAGGAACTTGCCGAACGGGTGGTGGACCTTCAGGCTGAATTGTTCCAGCGGGGCAAGGGTGTTAAGGATCAAGCGGTAGGGGTAGCTCAGTACACTTTTGATGATTTGGTCGGGGTTTCCAAGGATTTTGTTGAAGTTAAATTCAAGGCGGCCAGGGCAGCGGTCGGGTCCTCACCGGTATTGATATATGGGGAGACGGGGAGCGGAAAGGAACTGTTTATTCAGGCTATTCATAATGCCAGCCCCAGGAGGGACGGTCCTTTTGTGGCTCAAAACTGTGCAGCTATTCCTGAGAGTCTTCTGGAGGGGATTTTGTTCGGGACTGTGAAGGGGAGTTTCACTGGGGCGGAGAACCGGGCGGGGCTGTTCGAACTGGCTCATCAGGGGAGTTTGTTTCTGGATGAGATTAACTCAATGCAGCCGGATCTTCAGGCCAAGCTGTTGCGGGTACTGCAGGAGGGCTATGTACGGAGGGTAGGGGATTCCAGGCTGAGACCCATTAATGTGCGGGTAGTGGCTGCGGCCAATATGGACCCCCTGGAAGCGGTTACCCAGGGTAAGCTAAGAGCGGATCTATATTACAGGCTGAATGTAGTGTCTTTAAAGTTACCGCCCTTGCGGGACAGGGTGGAAGATATTCCTCTCCTGGTACAGCATTTTGTGAGTAAATACAACCGGAAGTCAGGTCTTCAGGTGCTTGGGGTAGAGCCTGAGGTGACGGACTTGTTCAAGAGTTATGATTGGCCGGGGAATGTACGGGAATTAGAGTTTGCATTAGAAGGGGCCATGAATATAATGGAGGGCAGGATTATCAAAGCAGCATTCCTGCCGGAGAGAATAAGGAATTGGGCAAAGTCAGGCAGGCGAAGGGCCAGGGAGGTCTGGCAAAGTAAAGGGACTGAAATGCCGGAACAGGTCGTTCAGGCGGATTGTACTGCAGTGCCGGAACAGGTCGGAACGGCGGATCAGACTGCAGTGCCGGTTACCTGGCCTTGGGTAGAAGCGGCTATTGACTCAGGAAACACACTATCATTGCGGGAGGCCCTGGAGAGGATAGAAAAAGATTTGGTCAGGCGAGCCATGGAAAAGGCAGGGGGAAATGTCAGCAGGGCTGCACGTTTTTTGGGAATACCCAGGCAAACCCTGCAGTATAAGCTGGGTAGGGAAGATATTAAGCAGCAAGGATATTTAGGAAGTAGGAATTAAGTAGGGAGGATATTAAGTAGGGAGCATATTAAGTAGGGAGGATATTAAGTAAGGCAACCGGCAGGGTATTCGCGGGTTATGGCATGTGTTTTGCATGAAAAGAATGCTAAAGGCCGTGAATGATGATAATGGCAAAGCTGTTGAGATGGGAGTTTAAGAGGGTGTCGAGGAGGCTGATGAGGTATGCGGGACTGTAGAAACATCCCTCTATGGGCCGGGGTGTCGCCGGAGAAGTGGCAGGATTGGCACTGGCAGATTGCCAACCGGATTACCGGTGTGGAGAAGTTAAAGCAGATAATCAAGCTTACGCCGGAGGAAGAAGAGGGAATCCGCCGCTGCCTTCAGAGCCTGAGGATGGCCATTACACCTTATTATGCTACTCTTATGGATCCGGAAAACCCGGAGGACCCTGTTCGCAAACAGGCGATACCCAGGGCTCTGGAGCTTCATATGACGGAGTCAGACCTGCTGGACCCCTTGAGTGAGGATATGGATTCACCGGTGGCGGGGCTTACTCACCGTTACCCGGACAGGGTGCTTTTCCTGGTTACAGACCAGTGTTCCATGTACTGCCGGCACTGTACCAGGCGCCGGCTGGCCGGGCATATGGATGAAGCTATGCCCCTCAAGCAGATTAACCGCTGTATTGATTATATCAGGGAGACTCCTGAGGTGAGGGATGTCCTGCTGTCCGGTGGAGACCCCTTTACCATGTCTGATGACAGGTTGGAATACATCATCAAAAATCTCCGGACCATCCCGCATGTGGAGATAATCCGCATTGGCACCAGAACGCCGGTGGTTCTACCCCAACGGATTACGCCGAAGCTATGTAATATGTTGAAAAAATATCATCCTGTTTGGGTGAATACTCATTTTAATCATCCCCGTGAGATTACCCCGGAGTCAAAAAGGGCCTGTGGAATGCTGGCTGATGCCGGTATACCCTTGGGAAACCAGTCAGTGCTATTAAAAGGAATAAACGATTGTTCCTTTATTATGAAGAAGCTGGTCCATGAGTTGGTGATGATGCGGGTTCGCCCCTATTACCTGTACCAGTGTGATTTGTCTCAGGGGATAGAACATTTCAGGACCTCTGTGGCCAAGGGGATTGAAATTATAGAGTCACTGCGGGGGCATACCTCAGGCTATGCGGTCCCGACTTTTGTGGTGGATGCACCGGGTGGCGGGGGCAAGATTCCGGTGATGCCCCAATATTTGATAGCCATGTCCGACCGGAAGGTTATTCTGAGGAACTACGAGGGGGTTATTTCCGCCTATACCGAACCGGATGATAAGCTGAGTGTGTGTACTAACTGTGGACTCTGTGGAGGGAAGCACCCGGATTACAAAATCGGCCTGGGCAGGCTGTTTAATGATAATGCCATCAGCATTGAGCCCTGTGATCTTTCCAGGGTTAAACGGAGAGAGCACTGTAAGGATCCTGGGTCTGATAAGGATGGGCAGGCTAAGAACCCGGCGTAGTGAGTGAAGTCCCCAGAGATGTTTCCTCCCACCATGTCCCGGAGACATAGACTTGCTTATTCAGGAGAGGAGTGGTCTGATATGAAAAAGGGCTGTCCTTTTGGAACTCACCGGGTGCTGGAGCCTGCAGGGGTATTGCCGCAGCCGGCCTGGAAACTGGATAATACCATGGATATTTATGATAATGAGATTTTGATAGATGTAGAGGTATTAAATATAGATGCGGCCAGCTTTTCGCAGATAGAGGAAGCCAGTGGCCAGGATCTGGAACGGATTAAGGAGATAATCCTGGAGACAGTGGCAAAGCGGGGAAAGCAGCATAATCCGGTGACAGGGTCAGGCGGAATGCTGATGGGCCGGGTGGCCCAAATTGGGCCTGCCTTGGAGGGGAAAAATGATCTGAAGGTGGGGGATAAGCTTGCCACCCTTGTTTCTTTGTCCCTTACTCCCTTGAAGATTGAGGAAATCAAGGCGGTGTACCCGGAGAAGGACCAGCTGGCCATAACGGGTAAGGCGATTCTGTTTGAGAGCGGGATTTATGCCAAACTGCCCGGGGATCTGCCTGAGCGGCTGGCTTTGGCTGTTTTTGATGTAGCGGGGGCCCCGGCTCAGACAGCCAAACTGGTAAGGCCCGGAGATACGGTTGTGGTTATTGGGGGCGGAGGCAAGTCCGGGCTGATGTGCCTTCAGGAAGCAAAGAAGCGGGCCGGGGTGACCGGAAGGGTCATTGGCCTGGGACATGGGGAAAGGGACTGTGGCCGGATGGCGGAACTGGGCGCGGCAGATCTGATTGTTAGGGGCAATGCCG
The DNA here is from genome assembly GCA_021848765.1 of Bacillota bacterium. Classification (GTDB taxonomy): domain Bacteria; phylum Bacillota; order Carboxydocellales; family JAJZTU01; genus JAJZTU01. The sequence continues at coordinate 833 of JAJZTU010000164.1, read as the reverse complement.
CCGACGCAGTGGAAGTTTACAAGCTCATTAAGGATGCAACAGGTGGTAAGTTGGCTGATGTAATTATCAATTGTGTCAATATTCCGGGGACTGAATTAGCTTCAATCATGGCTACCCGCGAGGGTGGGACGGTATATTTCTTCAGTATGGCAACTGGTTTTACAGCAGCGGCCCTCGGAGCCGAAGGGTTGGGTAAGGATATTAACATGCTTATCGGCAACGGGTACACCAGGGGACATGCTGAAATAG
>JAJZTU010000164.1:0-574 GCA_021848765.1 Bacillota bacterium | reverse complement strand
AGTTGGGGTCAACAGTCGAATAGACAGGAGGGATGGAGGTGAAACCGGAGGTAAAGCCGGAGGTAAAGCCGGAGGTAAAGCCAGAGGTAAAGCCAGAGGTAAAGCCAGAGGTAAAGCCAGAGAAACCGTTGAATAAGGGTCAGGAAGGGGAAAAGCTGGAAGACCTGTTGAGGGGGATCCAGAGTGCAGCCATTATCGGAATGGCCAAAAATGTGGGCAAGACGACTGTGTTCAATTACCTGACTTCGACATTAGCCGTCCATGACAGGGTGGTCGCGGTCGTTTCAGTTGGCCGGGAAGGGGTAAGGAAAGATTTCCTGACCGGAGTAGCTAAGCCCTCAGTCGATCTCCCTATGGGTACCCTCCTGGTAACCGGAAGAAAACTAATTCCCTTTTGTCAGGCCGGTCTGGAGATTTTGGAGATTATGCCCTTCCAGGGTCCTTTCGGGGAGTTGGTAATCGCCCGGGCTCGGACTTCTGGTTTAGTGGAACTGGCCGGACCGGTAAGGACCGAAGAACTTAAAGCTATCTTAAATGTGTTTAGGGAAAAGGGCGCTGGAATCACATTGGTAGA
>JAJZTU010000163.1 GCA_021848765.1 Bacillota bacterium | reverse complement strand
AGTTTGACTACCAAAACTGCTCCTCTGATAATTTTGGAAAAACGAAAGGGGGGCAGGCTTTTTTCCATATGTACAGCTTGCAGGTTCTGGTCCAAAAACAAAACGTCAATGCTAAAATGCATAAACCAGGTGTGAACGGAGTTGCAGGGCTTCAGAACCAATCCCTTCCCCGGGCCGAGTCCGCGTCTGCCCATGAGGCCGCAAAAGCGCGGCCAAAAGCTGTCTGCAATTTCCAAATCCGTAGCGAGCACCGCCTGATTAGAGAGATTGACCAGCACCTTGCATAACTCCTTTACTTCATCGTATTAATAACCTGAATTACCGCAGGCCCCATAAGCACTATGAAAATAGTTGGAAATATGAACAATACCATTGGAATCAACATCTTAATCGGCGCCTTCATTGCCTTTTCCTCCGCTTTTTGCCGTCTTTTGGAGCGCATTTGTTCCGACTGCAGGCGTAAGACATTACCAATGCTTATTCCCAGTTGGTCAGCCTGAATTAATGCACCGACAAATGACTGGAGATCTTCGTTACCTAGATGCTGGCCTAAATCCCTTAGCGCCTCCCGCCTGGGCTTACCCATCTTAATCTCCTGCAGCATCCGGTTAAATTCTTCTGCCAGGACTCCTTTGGTTTTCTCAACCACTTTTACCAAAGCAGCATCAAAACCCAATCCAGCCTCCACACTTACCGTAAGCAAATCTAAAACGTCAGGCAGAGTTTTTTGAATCTCCTCCTGTCTTTGCGTAGCCTTGGCCTGCAAATAGAACCCGGGGAGGATATAACCCATTGCTCCTCCACCTAAAGTGGCCATAACAACAACAATTATCTCCATGTCCGCAGGTAGAGTGAGAAACAACCCCAGCAGAGCCAAACCTACTATCAGGGAATACTCAATTACTATAAATTCGCCATGGGTAAGCCCACCGGGGTTGCCTGCCATCAATAGTCTTTTTTGCAGGCTGGTACTTTTCTTGGTCGGAATCAGGCGGCTCATCTGCTCAGCCAGTCTGACAATAATAGGTTTAACCACCCTTTCCGCAAAGGATTTACTCAGCTTTTCTTCATCAAAGTTCTTCGGTCCCTGACTCCGGGTAAACACTTCCAATCTTTCCGCTAACCTAAGCCTGGTATGAAAAGTAATTTGAAATATTACTAAAAAGCTCAGAAAACCCGTGCCAAAAGCGGCTAATAAGATTAGCCAGCCCATAAGATCACCCCCTGCCTTACACCTCAATGCTTACTATTTTTTTAATCACAATTATACCAATAATCTGTGAAACAACTCCCCCCGCAATCAAACCTAAACCAGTACTCGTAGTAAACAACATCTTCATATATGCCGGATTGATTAGATAGAGGATAACCCCCAAGGCAAGCGGTAAAGCCCCGATTATTATCCCGGACAAGCGCCCCTGTGCAGTTAGGGTTTTAATTTCACCTTTAATGCGAATCCTCTCCCTAATCGTGTGGGAAATGCTATCCAGAACCTCAGAAAGATTGCCGCCCACCTGACGTTGGATGAGCACTGCCGTGATCACCAGATCTAAGTCATCGCTTTCAATCCTCTGATTGAGGTTAATCAGGGCCTGTTCTGTGGGGGTACCCAGGTTCATCTCTCTTAAACAGCGGCCAAACTCTTCCCCTATAGGGGGAGACATTTCCCGGCTAACCATTTCCATAGTCTGCAGAAAACTAAATCCTGCTCTTAAGGAGTTGGACATTACTGCCAGCGTATCCCCGATTTGACTGTTAAATTTCGCTATGCGCTTGCGTTTTGCATTGTTAACCAAGAATCGGGGAACCAGGAACCCCAATACTCCCAGGATTAGCCCTGCCCCCAAGTCGTGCAGCACAATTGTTCCAAAAATACCAGGCAGAACGGCCGCCAGGATACTGGCCAGAATAAATTCCTCACCCCTTAGAGGAATATCAGCTTTTAGCAGCTCTAATTCCATTTGCTTGGCCAGGCTTTGGCCGGCAAAAACTTTGCTCGCTTGCCGGAATAGGGACCTTAGATTCTGAGGATTCTTTCTCACTTTAGTCCCGGTTTCGCGTTCTCCGTGCTGCAGAGAAGAAGTGAATACTTTAACCCGGCTGTCTAAAGCCCTGCGTTCTGCTGTAAGCATTCGCAGTACCCCGAATACCAGCAAAAAAGAGGTAATAAAAGAAGAGATCAAAATCAGGGATAGCATGGAATCCCACCTCCAGGCATGAGATTACCTTTACTGGACTCTGGCAAAGAGATCATCTGGAATCCGGATACCGGAAGACTCCAACTTGTGCATGAATTTCGGCCTAATACCGGTGGGCCGGAAGCGGCCGACTATTTTTCCCCTGTCATCCAAGCCCTGCTGATCATAGACAAAGATGTCCTGCAAAACCACCGTTTCACCTTCCATGCCCTGGACCTCAGTAATATGGGTGATTTTCCGGCTGCCGTCCTTGAGCCGGTTCTGCTGGACGATCAGGTCCACAGCTGAAGCAATTTGCTCCCTGATGGCGCGTACAGGCAGGTCCATACCGGCCATCAGCACCATGGTCTCCAAACGCGCCAGCATGTCCCGGGGAGAGTTGGCGTGTCCTGTGGTCAGGGAGCCATCGTGACCGGTATTCATGGCCTGGAGCATGTCCAGAGCTTCCCCGCTGCGCACCTCGCCCACCACTATCCGGTCCGGTCTCATCCGCAGGGAGTTTCTGACCAAATCCCGCATGGAAATGGCCCCTTTGCCCTCGATATTTGGCGGCCGGGTTTCCAAAGTTACCACATGTTCCTGGCGAAGCTGAATTTCGGCCGCATCCTCGATGGTAACAATGCGCTCATCCTCCGGGATAAAGGCAGACAGTACATTCAAAGTGGTCGTCTTTCCTGAACCTGTCCCTCCGGAAACTACAATATTGAGGCGGGCCTTTACACAGGCCTCCAGAAACTTAGCCATTTCCATAGTCAGAGTGCCAAACCGGATCAAGTCCTCAATCTTCAGCGGGTCCTTGGAAAACTTGCGGATGGTAATAGTCGGACCCTTTAAGGCCAACGGGGGAATTATTGCGTTAACCCGGGAACCGTCGGGAAGGCGGGCGTCTACCATAGGCATACTCTCGTCAATTCTTCGTCCCAGGGGAGCTACAATCTTTTCGATAATATGGAGAATATGGTCATTATCCCGAAAGGCCACCTCAGTCAGGACCAGTTTGCCCTTGCGTTCTACATAGACCTGATTGGGTCCGTTAACCATCACCTCGGAAACTGTAGAGTCCTGAAGCAAAGGGCTAATCGGGCCAAAGCCGATTATTTCATCAGTAATTTCTGAAATAATCTTTTGACGGTCAGCTCTGGATATAAATCCTGCTTCCTTGTCAATATAATCCGAAGTCAATTCCTCAATCTGCTCAATTAACTTGGCTGAATTCTCACTTTGCTCTAATTCCGCCATAGCTTTTTGGTCTATTTGCTGAATAATTTTGTGGTGGATTTGCTGTTTCAGATCCCGGTAGGGATCTTTAGGCGATTTGTGGACCTCCTTTTGCTTTTCTAACTGATTGCTCCCTTCTTGCTTGGAGCCCTTTTCCTTCTCCAGTCTCTGTAAAAGTGACATAAGCTTCAACTCCTAATCTCAACCAAAAAGACGGCCGATTAGTCCTTTTTTCTTCTGGCGCAGCTCCTCCTGGTGACCGGAATCGTCAATCACCAGTTTTGCTAAATCCCGCACGGCCTGGGCTACTTTAGTGTTACTATCGCTCAGGACAAAGGGTACTCCCTTGTTTACCGAATTTACCACTACCCTGCCGTCACTTGGTATGTGGGCAGCCACCAGAAAGCCCAGACTGCGCTCTACATCAGGGTATTTGATTCCCATATCATTGGAGGACCTGTTCAGGATGAGTTTAATTTTTCCCTTGTGGTGCAGGGACTCCAAAACCTCCATGCTGAGCTTGACATTTTTGATAGCAGGCAGCTCTAGTGATATTAGTAGTAGAATTTGATCACACATGTCCAGAGCAGTGAGGTTGGTCTCCTGAAAAAAAGCAGGAGTGTCTACAACAATGTAGTCATAATTAACTTTTAATAAACTCAAAATCTTTTCCACATGGGATGCGGTAATTAACTCAGCATATTCCGGTCTGGTGGGAGCAGGGAGGATTCTTATTCCTGACGGGTGGGAAACCAGGAAAGTCTCCAGTATATCTGCATCCAAGTTGTTTATTTCCTGAATTAACTCGGTAATAGTCCGTTTAGGCACCACATTGAGCATAACAGCCACATCACCGAACTGCAGGTCAAGATCCACCAGGGCTACTTTTCCCCCGGTTTCCCTGGCTAAACTAACTGCCAAATTAGTGCCCAGGGTGGTCTTTCCCACCCCGCCTTTAGTGCTGAACATAGTAATAATCTTGGGCTCTTTGCGGGACCGTACTCCTTTTTCATTGCTGATCAGTTGAATTTTGCGCTTTTTCTCAAAATCATAGACCCTGCGGACTGTCTGAGCCAACTCATCGCTGCTAAAAGGCTTGATCATGTATTCCCTGGCCCCGGCAATCATAGCCTTCTTGAGATATTCTTGCTCACCTTGTACCGACATAATGATAATTCCAGCTCCGGGGACCGACATGGCAATCTGTTCCGTAGCCGAAATCCCATCCAGGACCGGCATATTGATATCCATCAGGACGATATCCGGCAGCAGCTTTTCAGCCATCCGCACAGCCGCCTCGCCATTTTCCGCTTCTCCTGCCACTTCCATGTCGGGCTCAAAATATAACAGCCTTTTAACATTATCCCTGGTCTCCGCAATATCGTCTACCACTAAAATCCGAATTTTGGCCATGCTCCTTCACCTCCCCATAACAACCTTAACGGATGAGAAACTCCTTGGGCGTGTAGGGCCGTGGAACATACTTGCCCTCATCAACCGGGGACCTCAGGATTAATCTGATAACTCCCCGTTCAGTGACCAGCACTAACTTCTCCGCATCTTCGGGTTTCACCGCTAAGGTTACAGTCTTGCCCTCCTGAGCACCTTTATCTTTATTTTCAGGTAGCCGGGCGCCCGGATCCAACTTCTGGTCAACAGCCAGCACTTCAATATTTTGAAGCATTATTTTGGCTACAGGAACACCCTTACTTTCCGTGTCGGTTTCCAAAAGCCCTACCACGTCAACTTTGTCACCGGGCTGCACCAGGCCGGATACTCCTGTTACCTGGTTTATTCCCACCGAGACGGCCCGCAGCCCTTTAGGTATAACATAAGCCAGGCCGTTTCTATCATCCTTTCCACTGGCTATTCTTGTACTTAAAACCTGCTCACCGCCAACTATGTCAACAAGCGTGATTTTACCCAACAGGTTGTTTGCATCCACAACAGCTTTGGGATGAATGAATTCCCTGGGCATCGTCCGCGTTTCCAGCATTTCTGACTTAAGCTCTGTCTTGGCTGGGATGGGAACTTTAGCCACCACTACCGGGCCTCTTTGTACATTGCTAAGCGCTGCCTTGACTCTGGCAAGGTAGAAGTTGACCGCCAAGGCAGTGATCAGCCCGAAGACTACTGCCAGAATGATTAACTTTTTATTGGACATGCTGACACCGCCTTCCTATTCGACTAGTTTTACCCCATTTAAACCATAACCTTTTGCCGCAGTATCGATATCTCCAGGAGCGATTTCCTCCAGAAAGTATCCCCGGACAACACTCTTAATGTCATCATCGCTTTGTCCTTTACCATGGTTATCATTACTGTCACAATCATCCTCATCTTCGTCATCATGAATTCCGTCGTTATCATCATCCTCATCTTCGGCATCATTAATTCCGTCGTTATCATCATCCTCATCTTCATCGTCATTAATTCCATCGTTGTCATCATCATTATCGTCGTCATTATTGATTCCGTCATTGTCATGATCATTATCTTCTTTACTGTCTTCAAATCCGTCGTTATCATCATCGGCATCTTCGGCATCATTAATTCCGTCGTTGTCATCATCATTATCTTTGTCATTAGTAATTCCGTCTTTGTCATGATCATTACAGTCTTCTTCCTCAGCTTCAGTAAGCAGGAAGGCCGCAAAACCCTTCACTGTAACCGTGCTTCTGCCGCCCTTAGTGGGCGAACTCACTATAGGTATATAGACTACTCTGGGGCAGGAGCGCTGGTAACTGGCAGGTGTACACTTGGGATAGTGAGGATCCTGGTTGATTCTATACTCTAAACCTTGTACCGTCGGGCCGGTCATGTTACCCGGCTCGGTATCTATGGTGTCTCCCATTTTCAAATAACTGCTGTATCCATTTTCCAAGTTTGTCCGGTATACATTGGCCCCGTTTCCTCCCAAAGCTACCGGGCCAAACCACCCTCTCTTCCCATCTCCGGTTTTCAGGGTATATTCCTTTCCAAAAACCAGCGGTTGTTCCTCTAAAGCCAGAGGTATAACCCCAACCATCCCATTAATTGAACCGACTGAAGCTTTAGCTAAAGCCGAAACTTCCTTGGAATTAAATCCGAGAACCCTGGCAAAAAACATATTCACATTACGTTTTGCTTCGACTGACATGGACTGGTTGTCAGGACTTACCGTCACCTTCAGCTGGCTTGGGTCGACTCCATTTAAGGTGGCATATTCAACCGCAACATCCCTGGCTTTTGCCGGTTGCCCCGGCAGTTCCTGCGCTCCTGCCAGAACTGCAGCATCCAAAGCATTGGTCAGCTTGGTCTTTTCCAGGTAGATAAGTCCCACATCGGTTACCATGGCTGTAACCCCCATCAACGCAACCATACCCAAAGCAACCATTACCAGTGTCGAGCCCTGTTCCTCCTTGAGGAGACGCTTGAGTAGAGTCCTGATTAAATTTTTCATGGTCTCCCCCCCTTACTCAACTCGCATTGTGGAAGATCCATGAACTATATACGGATTTCCAACAATGTTGCTTATGACCGGTGTATATATGGCTACAGGATAATCAACTGCAACGGTTAAAGCTGCTCCCCGTACCCGGTACGCGCTTGAGGGCGTGACATCAACAGTTAGCTGGAGAGTATCCAAAGTAGCCGCAGAACCCTCTACTGTCTGGTAAATTTTCAGATCCGAACCTCCTACTATACCTGCCCTGGCCCCTTCCCGGGCGGCATTGGTAACTATCAAATAGGCATTAAAGATTCTGCCGAATTCAATAATACCGAAGATCAGGAGGAGCAAAACCGGCAGTATCAGGGCCATTTCCACCAAAGCCTGTCCCCGTTCACAGCGCAGTCTTTTGAATAGCGAAATAAGCATCATCCCCACCTCTTCTCAAGCCGGACCATACCACATATGTAGCAAAGTTGCCGCCAACACTCCTAAAGCAATCGCCGTTCCATAGGGAAAGCTCCCGGAAAATTCTCCTTTGTCCAGCGCCTGTAAACTGTTCGTCTTAGCCCCCCCAAAAAATAAATACAGACTAATACCTATTCTCTTCAGGCTGGAAGTTAATTGCCCTTGCCTAATCAGGACGATCAGTGCAATCAATCCCCCGGCAACACCGGTACCCAGGCCCGTCCAGACAACAAATAGCGGACCCTTGATGGCTCCGATGGTCCCAAGGAGTTTAACATCCCCGGCCCCAATGCCCCCAAGTAAGAAGGGC
>JAJZTU010000162.1 GCA_021848765.1 Bacillota bacterium | reverse complement strand
GACCCGGCCCAAATAGCAGGCCTCAGCGTGGCAGCAACTTATGACCTGTCCGGTTCCCTTGATGTGAACATACTCCAGAAATATTCTGATGAGATTGCCTCCGCTACAGGGCGGTTCCGCGCAGCTTTCAACCGGGGCTCGGATTACATCCGCCAGGCCAAGGCTGAGCATGATCTGATGGAAACTTATTATGTCCCGGCTATGGATTTTGCGGCTATTAATAAGAAACGGGAAGAGACCCTCCAGAGGATTTTGAAATATGCTGAGGAAATAAAATTAGGTTAATTTTTGAAAATCCACTTTAAAATAGAGAAGCCAGTAACCCTCCCCACAGGGGAGCTTACTGGCTTGTTTTACTTGGGCTTGCGGGAACCAAGTTTTGGGGTGAATCGGGATTGATTCCGGTAGGGTTGTCATACAGGGGTATACGGCTTCAAGTCCTCATTTGTTACGCTACATAAACCAGATAAACATATATGGTAGACATCAAGATCGAGACAATCATCAAGGGAAAACCTATCTTCATAAAACCCCAGAACGAAATCGGAACCCCGTTCTTCTCGGCAATTCCCGCAACAATTACGTTAGCGGAAGCCCCGATTAAAGTCCCGTTGCCGCCCAAACATGCTCCCAAAGCCAAAGACCACCACAAAGGCTCAAGGTTGGTTATACCCCCTAATTGGCCCATGGTTTTAATTAAGGGAATCATGGTAGCTACAAAGGGAATATTATCTACCAGTGCAGAGGCAATAGCCGATAACCAGAGAACCAGCATAGATGTAGTCAGCATCTCTCCACCGGTCAGTTTTAATGCTCCCTCGGCGATAGCGTGAATAACCCCCACCTTTTCGAGACCTCCAACCAGGATAAAAAGCCCCACAAAGAAGAAAATAGTCGGCCATTCTACGGTCAGCAGGACATCCTCCGGTTCCTCACGGGCAATGACCATCAGCAGTACAGCTCCGGACAAAGCCACGACTGAAGAATCCCAATGGAAGGTCTGGTGCAGCCCGAAGCCCACAATAGTCAATCCTAAAACAAACAGGCTTTTCTTCATTAAGGCATAATCTTTTATCTCATCTAAAGGGTTTATTGCTGTAAGCTTGGCCGTCAAATCAGGGTTATAGGTGAGCTCTTTCCGGTAGAGCCAGCAGATGATTCCGGAAGTCACCAGAAAAACAAGGAACGCAATTGGCGCTAAATTAATTATAAAATCCATAAAGCTAAGTTCAGGCACGGCGCTTCCAATCATAATATTGGGCGGGTCCCCGATGAGAGTAGCAGTTCCTCCGATATTAGAGGCTATAATCTCTGTTACGAGAAAAGGCATTGGGTTAAGCCTGAGAGTGTCCACTATGGAAAAAGTTACCGGCACAACCAAGAGCACAGTGGTTACGTTATCCAGCAAAGCAGATAATCCCGCGGTTATAACAGACATTGCCAGCAGTATCTTAACGGGTTTTCCCTCTGCCCATTGGGCAGCCTTAATAGCCAGAAATTCAAAAACACCGGTCCTCCGGGTAATCCCTACAATAATCATCATCCCGATTAGCAGCCCTATTGTATTTAATTCCAGTGCTTTCTTGGCTTCTTCAAAATTTAAAATGCCTACCAGGAGCATTAAGAGACCTCCGGCAAGGGCCACACTGCTCCGGTGTATTTTCTCCGAAATGATTAAGGCGTAGGTAGCAACAAAGATAACAGTGGCTGTAATAAGCTGAACATTCGGTTCCATGAATCCGCTCCTTTCCGGAAATTGTTAATAATTTTCCCTACGAAGTATAACATGATTCGGTCCAACATTTCAATTCACAGACAGCCTTCGTGCCGGCCCCACAATATCTTCAGCGGATCCAGAACAAAATGCCCGCTAAGCATTCTATGGAAGAATTACCTGCCCCAGAAGTCCGGCAAGAAGCCCTGATTAAATTAAAAGATACCGGGGCAGGAATTGCAGCAGAAGACCTCCCTTACATCTTTGACCGCTTTTACATGGGTTCAAAATCACGAAACTCAGCTTCCGGCGGCAGCGGCCTGGGATTAGCAATTGCCAAGTGAACTGAAACGGGGTAAGGATTTCAGCAGCAAGCTGCCCAATCCCCTCTTAATGGGGATCCGCCGGCTTAAATGTTTTTAATCCTGTCAAGCATGTCACTTGACCCGGGTCAACTGTCCTCTGGATTTATAGCAAATGACAGGAAGATATTTCAGGGAAAAAACTCTATAATAAAAGCACCTAACAGGTTATCAAGGGTTGTTTTGACCCATGATAACCTGCCTGGAATATCCCTACAAGGAGGTGAGAAGGTGCGGGAAAACTTCAAAAGGTTGTTTGCTGTCTGCGGTATTTTGTTGTTTATGGTTATCTTTACGGTAGGCTGTTCCACTGTAATAGCAAATCCCGCCAAACAACCCGTTAAAGAATCCGTCAAACAAACGGAAAATCAGCCTGGGAAAACCGAATGTGCCGGATGTCATGAAATGCAACCCGAATTCTTTACCTGGCAGGTTTCCTCTCACAGCAAGTTAGCTTGTACTACGTGTCACAACCGGAAACCCACTGATTACCAGGCCAAGCACGATAGCCAAAGCTTTTCAAAACCTATCCGGATTGCCAACGCTGTTCCGAATTCCGTTTGTGAGCAGTGCCACTCAACGAACCGGGTAACTTCTCCTTCCGGAGATTTAAAAATCCCTCATGAAAAACACCTTTCTGCAGGTGTAACCTGCGTGACCTGCCATAACGGTGTGGTACACGCTAAAATCTCCGAAAGAGGCTTAACGTCCAAGGGAGAACTCAGTAACTATCAAGCCTGGAATGTGAATGTGGCAAAAACAGTGGCAACTAAATTCTATATACAACCCAGCATGTGGACCTGTATTAGATGCCACAAACAGCTTAACGTTACCCGCAGGTGCGGCGCCTGTCATACTACCATACCTACCTTACCGTCCCATGACAAACCGACCTGGAAGGCACAACACGGCAAAACTGCACGGACCCTTATTACAGAATGCACCAAATGCCACGCAACACCAGACCTACCCGTTTTCATTTCACCTTCTACAGGAGACAAAGCTGCCGATTTTGCAAGAGCCCAGGAATTTTGCTATAAGTGCCACCTGCAGCGTCCGCTGATGCATGAAAAATCCATGCTCCCAATTCACCCGGATAGAGCAGCGGAACGGGGTATACAGAACTGCTTAACATGTCATAATAAGGAACAGCCGGCTCCCAATGAAAAGGTACCTAAAGTCTATTGTTACCAGTGTCACTGGTCTCAAAGCGGGGAAGAGTTTAAAATGCAGGAAGTTCCCTCTAAAGTGGGAAAAGGTAAGCAAAAGTCCTAAATTAACAATCTAACCACTGTTCGCGGGGTATAGCCAGGGTATTGCCGTTTAGGTAATACCCTGGCTACTTTTTAAGGCGGATCTTTCGCGTCTATGCCGGGCAATTCTTCTCTGGGGTCGCTGGGGATTCATTGCTTGCTACCGGTCGTTACCTGACCCGGTTCGGCGCTCTTAGCCCCGTACCAAGTCGCTCTAAGCTTGGTCTGCTAATAGAATCGACCAACCCTGCTGATGGGTCGTCCGTGACCCCAGCAGGGTTGCCGGCGTCCGTGCCGGCAAGGTCGATTCTATTGCAGACCTGCGCTAAGAGCGACTATGGTCCGGGGCCATGAGCGCCCGCACCGGGTCAGGTAACGACCTGAGCAAATTCTTCAGCAGCTAAGCCTTCACCGTCGCCTGCTCATGAATTACCTCTCTGAAAATGCCCACAAACCCTTTAGTCAGGGAGGATACCTGTCCCGGTGCGGTGCTCATGGTGGAGTACCGTAGTAGCTCTTAGTGCAGGTGTGCAATAAAATCGACCTTGCCGGCAGGACGCCGGCAACCTCGACGGGGGCATGGACGCCCCATCGTCGAGGTTGGTCGATTTTATTAGCACACCCAACTTAGAGCTACTTGGTACGGAACTAAGAGCACCGCACCGGGACAGGTATCCGACCGGTCGTAAATAAGCTTGGGTCAAGATTTCCCGTGGTTACAGGTGCGTTTAAAAAGCACAAACCCATGCTGCGCATAGGTTTGTGGCTAAACTCTTAAGTTCCGGATGTGTTCACATAATCTTGTCAAGATTCTGAAAACTTTCAACATAATTATACTCTGGTTCCTCATTATTAAATGCGACTGCATTAGTAGATCTCACAAAATGCAGGACTCCTAGTACCAGCACGATGAATCCGAACGGTAGAATAACAGATAAAGAACTATAGGGAGGCCAAATCGCAATGATAATTAGGACCATACTCACTGCCGAGGTGACTAAGCCCACAATGCCTACCAGGAAATAGCGGACTATATTCTGCCAAAGCCCCCGGCGGAAGCCAATTACTAACTCCCCAATGCTAAGACCCAGTGCTAGGGTCAAAATCAATCCGACAACCAGCCACATGCCCATTGCCTTCAACCTCCTCCTTTTCAGTTTTAATAGTGTTAATAGTTTTAACAGTCCTGTTCCCACTCAGGAGTACTGCCGCGGCCATAATGGCAATGATTCCCATTCCGCCTATACTCATCCTATAGTCCACCGTGGGCCAGACTGTCATCAAAGTGATCACTGCCATTAAGCACCCCATAATTACACCAACAATACTTCCTACCAGTAAGCGCCATGGTTTGGGAAAATACATACGGTACAAGAAAAAGTAAATTGATAGGAAGAATCCAAACACGGCAGCCAGGCCCATGTTTATCAGAATCCAAGCCATTTTAATAACCCCCTTCATTTCCACCGGGGGAGTCGCCCGGTCTTGGCGAAGAACTCAGGCGGCAGTTCCCCCCACAACATTCCACACATATCGGTCTTAAACGTCACCGCTGGCTACTGTATCAATCCTTCCCTGCACTTTTTACAATCAGTTCTTAAGTTATTATCTTGAGCTTACAGTTTGTGAAGTCACGATATTAGGCATAGCCTTGTGCTCTTCCATTTCCTCTTCCACGGGTTCATCCCCTACCCAGGGTGGCAGAATACGTACCAGAACCGTTAGAATTGCTATTGGAAGGAACGCCAGCAGCATGGTGGGTATGATGCCTTCATCGTTGATAAGTCCTACGTGAAAGTTGGCATAACCGGCCAAACTTTTGGAAATCAGCTGTCCGCCAATAACCACATTAAATCTCATGGCAAAAACACCGATAAGCACCAGTAATCCCGAAACGACAGTTAATAGCTCCCTTGTTTTGGTTGCTAACCGTTCTGAGCGACCCAGCAGCAGCAGAATAAATGGGACCAGTACACCTAGCGTCATTTGAACGCCAAAATAAGTAGTGGGGATAGTGTCAAAAATCAGGCCACGAATCATGGGCCATTCTTCTTTGCCTTCATAGCCCTTGTGCACCACTTCCAATATCTCCAGAGTGGAAGCCAAAATAATGAAGAACCATAGATACTTGTTTAAAGACATCAGACAGGCAAAATCAATCTTCCGGTCCCGTAACTTGCAGCTTACAGAATAAATCAGGATGAGCAGGGCAATGCCGGAAACAATGGCCGAGAGAAAGAAAATTACCGGCATAAGGGGGGTACTCCACCAGGGATTGGCTTTAATTGCCCCGAAAATAAATCCTACATAACCGTGAAGAAAAGCTGCTGACGGTATACCAATCACGGCCAAGGCGCTAACTATTTTATGATCGGTATGCAAAGCCTCCGGGGAAATATCTTTGGCTCCTAAGGTAAGGATGTTGTATCCTAACCTGGCAAAACCGGTCCGGGTTTCGGCATACTGTACCAAGTCCTTGCGATACATGAACCATATTTCCAGCAGGACAATAATCATATAAAAGGAGTAGATGTAGCCGAAACCGGCCATGGCCGATGTAGGGTTGGGTGTCCAGAGAATGTTAAATGCTCTGAAAGGTTGCCCCAGGTGTAACATCAAGGGCATCGGCGCTACGATCAAAAAAGCAAGGGCGCTAATCAAGGATAATCTGGATACCGGTTTCAATTCTGCCTTCCCAAACACATGGTACAGTGAAGAGGCAATGAACGCCCCGGCTACCAGGCCGGTGATATAGGGATACAACACGATAAATAAACCCCAGTTTACCTCCAATTCATTAGGAAATACGTAGCCGCCCATTTATTTCACCACCTCGTCTAAATCTATATAAAATACATGAGGTTCTGTCCCCATGTCGGGTTTTAGTACCCTTACCTTTTCCTTTTTTATGCTGACTGAGACTTCACTCTCGGGATCCTTCAGGTTACCAAACTTTCTGGCTCCCTTGGGACAAACCTGGACGCAGGCAGGCTTCATTCCTTTCGCAACCCGGTGATAACACCAGGTACATTTATCCACCACTTTCAACTCCGGATGAAGGAACCTGGCGCCGTAAGGACAGGCCTGAATACAGTAGCGGCAACCGACACAACGCTTCCTGTCTACCAGTACCACACCGTCCCCTGTCTTGTAAGTGGCGCCCACCGGACAGACTTGGGTACAGGGAGCATTGTGGCATTGATTGCAAAGTTTTGGCACAAAGAATTGTTTTTCCGATGTTTCGTCTCCTTGTTCAAACCCCAGGCCACCCTGAGGAGACTCGACATTTATCTGCCCGTTGGCACTCTCTACATAGCGCTCCACCCAGGTCCGGTACACTTCTTTATCCACAGGAACGCCGTTTTCTTGTTTACAGGCCATCACACATCTGGCGCAGCCGATGCATTTGGAAGTGTCGACTACAAAACCCCACTCTTTTCCTTCCCAAACCTTTTCCCAAGCAATATCTTTTGCTGCCTCCTGGGCAAAAGATGTCTTTTGTGCTATCGCCAGACTACCAAGCGGTAAGAACAGGCCCGTGGCCATTACTTTGCCGGCAGAGACTAAAAAGTCCCGGCGGGTAAATTCCTTCTTCAACTCGTCCTCCCTCCTAACTGGGCCCATGGCTGGTGTGCATTGTGACACCGGATACAAGCCACGCCCCCGTTATGAATACCTAGTTCAATTGTACGAATTTGCTCTCCTGACCTTCCGGCCAGTTTCCGGTGGCAGATACCGCATACTTCCGCTGTTCCTGCAACTTTAAGTTTCGATGCTGCCGGTTTTTGCACATGTTTCAGTGCCGGGCCATGACAGGACTGACAATCCAGCCCTCCATGCTCCCCCTGGGAGAGACCCTGAACCACAACCTGGTGACACTTTTCACAGACTTGGTTACCGGAAGCATAGTTTCCTTCTTGGGAAGCCCATTCACTGACATTGTCCCCCCGGAAGTAACCATACTGTCCGAAAGATTTCGGTATTGATAACTGCTGGGCGATTACAAATAGCACCAGTACACCTATGAGTATAAGTCCCACCCGAAAAACCGGTTTCTGTAAAAGGTTTGCCCTACCTTGTGTTCTTCCTGCCACTTTTCCACCTCCATTGTTTGAATGTTGCTAATTGCCGGCAGGCATTACTTGCATGTCAATTATCCCTGGTTTAGTCCCACCCCCGAAGATAAGGTATCGCCCCTCATCATAATTTTTATCTACTGTTGTTAGTACCATTATATGGGGACGGGGAAATGAAATCAGGTGTCAACAATCCCCAAAACCACTCAATATGTCAGGGGGTAT
>JAJZTU010000161.1 GCA_021848765.1 Bacillota bacterium | reverse complement strand
GCCAGCAGCATCACCAACCGGTCAATCCCAAAAGCAATTCCGCCATGGGGCGGGGTCCCATACTCAAAGGCCTCCAGCATAAACCCGAACTTCTCTACCGCCTCTTCCTGGCTTAGGCCCAAGAGGCTGAACATCCGCTCCTGGACCGGGCGGCTGTGAATCCGGATACTTCCTCCGCCGATTTCCACCCCGTTTAGCACCATATCATAAGCCTTGGCCCGTACTTTTCCGGGGTCAGTTTCCATAAGGCTCATATCTTCATCCATAGGAGATGTAAAGGGATGGTGCATAGCCACATAACGCTTATCCTCCTCATCCCATTCCAGCAAGGGGAAATCCACTACCCACAGGAAGTTCAGCTCATTCTCATCAATAAGCCCGAGCTGCTCAGCCAAATGAACCCGCAGGTGACCGAGGGCATCGGCCACCACCTTGGGCTTGTCGGCTACAAAGAAGATAATATCTCCCGGGGCGGCATCAAATCGTTTGAGCATGGCGGACATCTCCTCATCGGTAAAGAACTTGGCAATGGGAGATTTGACCCCTTCCTCAGTAACCACTATATAAGCCAAACCCTTGGCCCCGTAGATAGCCGCATACTGAGTCAGGTCATCGATTTCCTTACGGGTGAAACCGGCACAGCCCTTGGCATTGATTCCTTTGACCTGGCCGCCCCCAGCCACTACACTGGCAAATACCTTAAATCCGGAACCGGCCACCAGGTCCCCTACATCTACCAATTCCAGGCCAAAGCGCAGGTCCGGCTTATCGGAACCAAAGCGGGCTATGGCCTCGGAGTATGGCAGGCGCAGGAAAGGAGCAGCTACTTCCCGGCCCAGGCTTCCCTTGACCACAAAGGCAATCATTTCCTCCATCAAGGTAAGCAGGTGCTCCCGCTCTACAAAGGACATCTCCAGGTCCAACTGGGTAAATTCCGGCTGGCGGTCTGCCCGGAGGTCCTCATCCCTGAAGCAGCGTACGATCTGAAAATACTTTTCCATACCTGCTACCATAAGTATCTGCTTAAAAATTTGGGGAGACTGAGGCAGGGCGTAGAACTTGCCCGGGTTCACCCGGCTGGGTACCAGATAGTCCCTGGCCCCTTCCGGAGTGCTCTTAGTGAGCATGGGAGTCTCAATCTCCAGAAAACCCCGCTCATCCAGGTAATCCCGGATAGCTTTCACTGTTTTATGGCGCAGAATCAGGGCCTGCTGCATTTCAGGCCTTCTGAGGTCCAGGTAGCGGTAGCGCAGCCTCAGGTTTTCATCCACATCAATATCATCCTGAATATAGAAGGGTGGAGTCTTAGCAGCATTGAGGATCCGCACCTCATTGGCATATACTTCAACTTCCCCGGTAATCAGGTTAGGGTTAACCGTTCCCTCCGGGCGGGCCTTTACTTCCCCCGCCAAAGCCAGGACATATTCACTGCGGATTTGCTCCGCCTTGACAAAGGCTTCTTTATCAACTTCAGGGCTGAAGACTACCTGGGTAATTCCCTCCCGGTCCCGCAGGTCCACGAAGATTAACCCCCCGTGATCCCGCCGCCGCTGGACCCACCCCATGAGGGTGACCTTCTGCCCGGAATCTCCTCTTCTCAATTGTCCGCAACTGTGGGTACGGGTCAAGGCTTGCATGGTTTCTGACATGAATTCTTTCCTCCTTAGCGATTTATAAAACTGGCCACCAGAGTATCCACTACCCTATCAAGTGCAACCTCTTCCTGGGTACCTGCAGCCATATCCCTGACTACCACAACACCCCGCTGGAGCTCGTCCCCGCCCATAATCAGGGTGAACTTGGCATTGAATTTCCCGGCGTACTTCATCTGAGCCTTCAGGCTGCGGCCCAGATAGTCTTTTTCAGCAGCCAGTCCGGCTTTGCGCAGCTTGGTGAGCAGCACAAGTTCAGGACCGGCAGCCTCCTCACCGATAGTGGCAATAAACACATCAAAGGGCGGCTCCTCAGGGAACTTAATCCCCTGCTGCTCCATAGTCAGGATGGCCCTCTCCAATCCCATGGCCCAGCCGATTCCAGGCACCGGCCCGCCGCCAACCTGCTCAATAAGCCCATTATAACGGCCGCCACCACCTATGGAACTCTGAGCCCCAATTCCCCTGGCCATAACTTCAAAAGCGGTATTGGTATAATAATCCAACCCCCGCACCAGGCGGTCATTGACTTTGTACTCAATCCCCAGCAGGTCCAGGTAGTCTTTTACCTTGGCAAAATGTTCGTCACACTCCGGGCAGAGGCACTGGCCGGTGGTAGGAGCACCTTTAGTCAAGCCCTGGCACGCCTCGTTCTTGCAATCCAGAATCCGCATTGGATTGCGTTCAAACCGGCCCTGGCAGTTTTTACAAAGTCCGGACACCTTGTCCCCCAGGAACTCCTGTAAAACCTTCCGGTGCTCTTCCCGGCACTTAGGACAGCCTACACTGTTAATATGCAGTTCCAGGTCCTTTAACCCTAACCGGCCGTACAAATCCATCAGCATGGTGATGACCTCAGCATCCACCGCCGGGTCATTGGAGCCAAAAACCTCCACCCCGAACTGGTGAAACTGGCGGTAACGCCCTGCCTGGGGCCTGTCATAACGGAACATCGGCCCAATATAATAGAGCTTGGTAGGCTGGGCCTGAGTGCTCAGCTTATTCTCAATGAAAGCCCGCACAGCAGAAGCCGTCCCCTCCGGCCGGAGAGTCAGGCTGCGGTCTCCCCGGTCGGTAAAGGTATACATCTCCTTTTCCACGATGTCGGTAGTATCCCCAACCCCCCGCTGAAACAGCTCGGTGTGCTCAAAAATGGGGGTGCGAATTTCCCCATATCCGTATTCCCGGCAGACTTTGCGGATTACCTCCTCCAGGTACTGCCACTTGCGGACTGTATCAGCAAGAAAATCATTAGTGCCGCGTGGTTTCGTGGTTAACATAGTTTTTCCTCCTTTGGGTCCAAAATCCAGGCAAACTACCTCGTCTAAACACAGAAGCCCTCCCGCCCGATAATGCCAAAAACATCATCAGGGACGAGAGGACATCATTTCCCGTGGTACCACCCTGTTTGGACGACTGCTGTCGTCCCACTCTTCAGCAGTTAACGGCTGCTTACCGGGTGAGCCTACTTTAATCTCGGTCACCGGCTCCCAGGTGTCCTTCCATACCGGCCAGTGAAGATGCTTGCAGTCCGGGGCATCCTCTCCCTGTAAAAGGCTTAAGATATGTACTCTCCTGTTCCTCGCCTTTGGTTTGTATAACCAGATAGGTTGCTAATCCAATGCGTTTTTCCATCGTAAACTACTTAAATTGTACAGAACCGCCTGGACTTTGTCAACTTTCCTAATCCTGAAGGAGTAATTTAGCTATCTGCAACTTAATGCCCTCAGCTTCTCAACCTTCCTCCCAATTAACTCCTCCACCCGTTCAAAATAATTCCTGGGGTCCTTGGGGTTATACGAAGCCTCCAGGGACCAACCGGCGGGATTCACCCATTTGGAACCCGAGCCTCCGCCCAGTCCCAGTATGGTTTGGCGCTCCTCCATCATTTGGATGTTATACACACACTCATAACCGGGCTTGGCAAAGCCCACATTCTCCAGGTGGCCCAGCATCTGCTTCTGCCTGTACAGATAATATGGCCTCATCCCGGCTTCCCTGGCCTCATTGTAAGTCAAATTCAGCATCCCGGACACTTCCCCGGCCTCAGCCAGGGTATAATCCCCACGCTGCTCCTTCAGTGACGAAGCCCGCTTGATGGCCAGGGTATGCACGGTAATATTCTCAGGTGCTAAAACCCTTATCTGTTCCAGGGTCTGACGGATTTCCTCCAGTCCTTCCCCTGGCAGGCCAATAATCAAATCCATATTGATATTGGTAAACCCCAGGTTCCTGGCCAGTCCCATGGCCCTTACCACATCCCCCGGGCTGTGAGCCCTGCCGATGGCTTTTAAAGTCTGCGGGTTCATGGACTGGGGGTTTATACTCAGCCTGCTCACCCCATGGCCCCGCATCAGCCCTAGCACTTCCGCATTTATTGTATCCGGGCGGCCTGCTTCCACAGTGAATTCCCAGGTGCCCGGTGTCTTCAGCCACTCATCCACTGCTTGCAAGATTTGCCCCAGTTTATCCACAGGCAGGCTGGTCGGAGTTCCACCGCCAATATAGATAGTTTCCACCTCAAGCCCCAGTTCCTTCAGTACCCGGCCCACGCCCTGAATCTCCTCCAGCAGGGCCGCTACAAAAGGTTCCACCCAGGCCCGGTACCGTTCCAGGCCATAGGCAGGAAAGGAACAGTATACACATCTGGTCGGGCAAAAAGGGATTCCAATATAGAC
Source organism: Bacillota bacterium (assembly GCA_021848765.1). Classification (GTDB taxonomy): domain Bacteria; phylum Bacillota; order Carboxydocellales; family JAJZTU01; genus JAJZTU01. The sequence goes on along the minus strand of JAJZTU010000161.1, from coordinate 3,325 downwards.
ACTTACAAACTTTCCTGCCTCCTCCCCGGTATGGAGAAAGCTGCGCTGTAGTTCAGCCACCTCCCGCAGCAGGTGACTTTTTTCCGCACTTAAAGCATAGCTCTTGTGCAAAAACAGTTCTAAACGTTCCCCCGGCCAATCCTGATCCAGCATCCTGTGCACGATTTTTGTAGGCCTGATTCCGGTCAAAATCCCCCACGGCCCGGCTTCCCTGATCGTATACCTTTCCAGCAGCGCTTTTACCGCCAGCTTGGCAACCCGCTTTTGGGCATTATGACGGGCTTCTCCCGGATACCGCTCATCCGAAGCGGTGAAGGCCAGCCTTTCCCCGCCCCTTGCCGGTAGCAAAGCCCCTTCCACCACTACTAACCCCTCATCTATCCTTGGTTCGAGGCGAACAGAAAAATCGGCCCCTTCCGGGGCCGCCGCAAAAATGGCTTCCGGGTAAAAAACCCTCACAATATCGTGACAGGCCCGGACCAAATCTTCCTGGCAATCTAAATGGACATTCACCCTAAAAACACCCTCACTCTAATCTGTACACAATTACTCCTTCTTGGCAAAGCTCTCCTTAGCCTCACACTGGGGGCATTTCTTGGGCTTACACCGGGTATCCTTCTCATACCCACAGTTGCTGCATTTCCAAACTGCCATCTATGTCACCTCCCAAGTTTCCGACTTCTCCGGTAACACTCTCAAAAGTACCTAAGTAAGCTTGCAAAAGCACCCTACAGAAAAGGATTATTTACCCGCTCAAAGCCAATGGTAGTACTGGGTCCGTGGCCTGGGTAAACTTTGGTTTCATCCGGATAGGCCATCAACTTATTCTTGATAGAGGCAATTAAGGTATCATGGGAGCCTCCCGGAAAATCAGAGCGCCCCACCGAGCCTTCAAACAAAGTATCTCCGGAGATAATTTTCCCTTCCACCACCAGGCAAATACCTCCCGGAGTATGGCCGGGAGTGTGCAGTACCTTCAGCTCCAGGTTCCCCACCTTAATAGTGTCTCCATCCTTCAGCAGTACATCCGCCGCCGAATAATTCTTCAGGCTGCCCATAAAGTAGGACAGGTTTTTCTTTCCGTCGACCAGCATGGGAGCATCTTCCCGGTGGATGAGAATTTGCGCCCCGGTGGCCTCCTTCACCGCATCCACAGCCATAATATGGTCAATATGGCCATGGGTCAGGATGATGGACTTAATGTTCAGCCCTAGTTCCTTGGCCTTGGCCACAATCCTCCTGCCCTCTTCCCCGGGGTCAATCACGGCTCCCTCTTTGGTCTGCTCACACCCGATAATGTAACAATTCGCACCCATCTGCCCTACAGGCATCCAATCGAAAATCATGAACCTACCCCCTCAAAAAGTTATTCTAGCAAACCACACATCATCAACACCGGGCACAGCTAAAAGTTCTTCCTGCTGTCCAACAGCAGGGTGACCGGCCCATCATTAGCTATCTCCACCAGCATGGAAGCCTGGAAGCGTCCGGTCGCCACCCTTAAGCCCATGTCCTCCAGCAGCTCCACAACCTTCAAATACAGCCGGTTTGCTGCCTCCGGAGGCGCTGCCTCACTAAACCCGGGCCTGCGGCCCTTCCGGCAATCCCCGTAGAGAGTAAACTGGGATACAACCAGAATCTCCCCACCCACATCCTGCACCGAAAGGTTCAGCTTCCCCTCAGCATCTTCAAAAATCCTGAGTCCGGCAAGCTTCTCCGCTATATACCCGGCATCGGTTTCCGTGTCTTCCACCCCGACCCCCAATAGCACTACCAGGCCCTTATCCACTTGGCCCACAGTTTCTTCACCCACGGTAACCCGCCCCCGGATTACCCTCTGTACCACAGCCCTCATAACTACCTCCAAATCACAAAAGCCAAAAACGGACCAACTTCAACAATATCCTATTCCAAATAAGCTGTTAGTCCAAACCGGTCTTTACCCCGGACTCACCCTGCGCACCTCATGGACATCCTTCACCCTGGCAATCCGGTTTAAAATATAGTTAAGCTGGTCCAGGCTTTTAACTTCCAGCAGCAAGTCTATGGCTGCCTGGTTATTTTTGATCCCCCTGGCATGAACGGAGTTGGCGCTGATCTTTAACTCCGAGATAATTGCCATCACATCAGTCAGCAGCCCGGCCCGGTCCATGGCCGACACTTCAATTTTTACCTGGTAGGAATCCTTAAAGCTCTGGTCCCAGGCCACTTCAATTAACCGTTCTTCTTCGCTATCGTTATGATTCTTTATATTTCCACAGTCCTGGCGGTGGATGGACACCCCCCGTCCCCGGGTAATATACCCTACAATAGGGTCCCCGGGCACAGGATTACAGCACAGGGCCAGGCGCACCATGAGGTTATCCACCCCTTTAACCATAATCCCCTGGTTGGCCTTGCCTCCGCCCACCCAGGACTTGGTCTCCGCCTGGAACCCGGCCAACTCCTCTGCCGCCGTCTTTGGTTTTTCCTTCTTATCCTTCTCCTCCTTGAATTTCAGGAGAATCTGGTTGGAGGTGAGGGTTCCGTCTCCCACAGCGGCAAAGAGGTCATCCACAGCAGTAAAATTAAATCGCTTAATAGTCTCCTGGAGCTTCTCCGCTTTTAGAATTTCCCCTGCCTCCAGGCCTAACTTTTTACACTCTTTCTCCAGAGTATCCCGGCCCTTAACGATATTCTCTTCCCGCTTCTCCCGCTTAAACCAGCTTCTGATCCGGTTCTTAGCCTGGGAGGTCTGAACTATTTTTAACCAGTCCCGGCTGGGGCCGGCAGTCTGGCGGCTGGTGAGGACCTCCACAATATCCCCGTTGTTTAGTTTGTAATCTATGGGCACGATTTTGCCGTTAATTTTGGCCCCGGTCATGCGGTGACCCACATTAGTATGGACCCGGTAGGCAAAATCTATCGGTACTGAGCCCTTGGGCAGTTCCATCACATCCCCCTTAGGGGTAAAGACGAACACAGAATCATCAAAGAGGTCAATCTTCAGGTTCTCCATGAACTCCCTGGCGTCTTTGAGCTCATTTTGCCATTCCAAAAGCTGCCTGAGCCAGGCCAGCTTCTGGTCCGTCTCCATATTCCCCTTGACCGCTTCCTTATACTTCCAATGGGCGGCAATACCGTACTCAGCAGTCCGGTGCATTTCCCGGGTACGGATCTGGATCTCAAAAGGCTCTCCGGAAGGGCCTATCACTGTGGTGTGCAGGGACTGGTACATGTTCTGCTTGGGCATCGCTATATAATCCTTAAAACGCCCCGGGATTGGTTTCCAAAGGGTGTGTACTATCCCCAAAGCCCCATAGCAGTCTTTAACATTATCCACAAT
>JAJZTU010000160.1 GCA_021848765.1 Bacillota bacterium | reverse complement strand
TTTGCGGGTTGCACATATTCTACCTCCGTACATTATAACACGATTCCTGCTGGATAACTATCAGGACAGACCCTCAATCAGTACCTTGGCTACTTCCGGCCTGGTAAATTCCACCGGTGGAACCTCCCCTTTGCCCAGCATTTCTCTAACCTTGGTACCGCTTAAGGTGAGATGGTCCTCAGCAGGATGGGGGCATGTCTTGCTGGAAGCCATGTTTCCACATTCCCGGCAATAGAAGGTATGTTCAAAGAACAAAGGAATTATGCCCAGTTCCCCGGGGGCAAATTCGTCAAAGATTAGCTGAGCGTCATAGGTACCGTAATAGTTGCCTACTCCTGCATGGTCACGGCCAACAATAAAGTGTGTGCAGCCATAGTTTTTGCGTACCAGGGCGTGGAAAACTGCTTCCCGGGGACCGGCATACCGCATTGCAGCAGGCAGCACGGATAACAGGGTCCGGTCCTGGGGATAGTAGCAGTCCAGGAGAACCTGGTAGCTTCTCATCCGGATGCCGGGGGAAATGTCATCTTTTTTGGTTTCCCCGACCAGGGGATGGAGCAGCAGGCCGTCCACCATTTCCAGCGCACATTTTTGGATGTACTCATGGGCACGGTGGACCGGGTTTCTGGTCTGGAAACCGAGCACACGTTTCCAACCTTTTTCCTTGATGACAGCCCTGGTCCCGGCAGGATCCCTGTGGTATTCCGGGAATTCGGGTACCGGACGGTTGAGCAGATAAATATCACCTGCCAAAAGAATGTCACCCTGGGCCATTACTCTAGCCACCCCTGGATGGGCGGTTTCTGTAGTCCGGTAGACCAGACGGGCTTCCTTTTTTTGATCATAGGTGAATTTTTCCGCAAGCTCTAAAATGCCGAAAATAGCACCCTCGCCATTGGTTAAGGCTACCTCCCGGCCAATCTCCAGACCTTCAGCCTCTTCATAACTGACAGACAAGGTGATAGGGATAGTCCAGACCAGACCGTTACTCAAGCGCATGTGTTCCAGCACACTTGTATAGTCAACCTTGTTCATAAAGCCCTTCAGCGGGCTGAAAGCCCCTACCGCAATCATTTCCAGGTCAGAAAGTTCCTTGGCTCCCAGGACAACTTCCGGGAGTTTGCGGGCCCGGGCAAGGGCCGCTTCCCTGGCCTCACCTTCCAACACCTTGTTTACCAGCTCTCCGCCGTGGGGTTTGATAAGTTCCACCATGTTCTTGCCTCCCCAGTGTGTTTTGCTTGTGAAAATATACCCAGCCACTTCAGTATATGCAAAAGACTTGACTATAGTGCCCGCATAAAGAAACTTGGCTAGCGAAGGAGGAAGCCTTAGTTGCACTTATACCTTAGGAACTTGGTTCGGGTGTCAATTTTAGCAGTTAGTACCATTTGACACAAATAACCAAATCTTTTACAATTTATTTAGATAATTAGCTTGGACAATTATACATTTTGTTTTGGAAGGACGATAACTTTGGACACATTAACTCATGCTTTGACCGGCCTCGGCCTGGCAGCGCTTGCCCAGGCCCATCCCTACATAGCTGCCAACCCGCAGACAGGTGAAGCTGTTTTTTGGGTAGCTCAATTAGCCTCTCAGGTGCCGGACCTGGACATTGTAGTCCGGCTAAAAAACCATTCTACTTATTTACGCCACCACAGGGGCTTTTCCCACTCCCTGCCCGCCCAACTTGCGGGTTCTCTCCTGTCTGCTGTGGCTGTCAAGCTGTTCTATCCGGTTGTACCCTTAATCACCCTTTGGACTGTGGCCGTTTTCGCGGTTCTGCTCCACGTTGGACTGGACCTGTTAACTTCTTACGGTACCCAGGCATTTGCTCCTATCAGATGCAGGAAATATGCCCTGGATGTCCTCACCATAGTGGACCCCTTCCTCCTGGTACTATTTACTTTGGGAGCCATGCTCTGGTTTTGGCAGTTAGCACAGCCTGCCCCTGTTTTTGCGGTAATCTTTGGAATTACGGGTATTTACGTGCTTTTGAAGTGGCAAGTGGCAAAGTCTGTAAAATGCGCTACCGGCGAGCGGTTTAAAGCAGAACGGGTAATAGCCTGCAGTATAATCCCGACTTTCAGCCCAAATCGCTGGCAGTTTGTTATAGAGACTAAAAAAGCATTCCATGTAGGAAGCACAACCGTCCTCTCGGGAAAAGTTTATTCCGAGGAGGAATTCCTTAAGCCCAAGCCCCATAAGGTAATTGTCAAGGCCCATCAGAGTAAACGTCTTTGTGCTTTCAGTGAGATTGCCCGGCACAGGTTATATGCCTGGCAGGAAGTGCACGGGGGTTACTTGGTGGTATGCTCTGACCTGCGTTACCGGGTTGGCTCCCTGACCCCTTTCTCCGTCTACGTCCTGCTGGATCATAATCTTAAAGTGGTGAAGTCGGGAATGGGTAGTTCGCCGGAAAAGTTAAGGTTCAGGCTAGCCGGTTAATTCAAGCATTCCCTGAATACCGTTATTAAAGAGCCATTTCCCGGAGCCTTTGGTCCCTGGAAATGGCTCTTTATATTTGTCAATTTTCCTTATTCACTGGATTGAACAGCCCCTTCTACCAGTTCCAACATCCCAGGCATACAGACCTGAAAGTGTTCCTCTATCCCCAGGCTTGCCGCCAGGCGCCGGAGGTCAGCCCGCATTCTGAGCAATTGTTCATACTCCGGAAGCCCGACAGATATTTCACGGTAGACTTGATAACTTTCGCTAACTATACTGCGGATAGTTGTTTTGCCTTCTTCAGTCAGTTCCAACAAAATGTTCCTGCGGTCCTGTTTGTCAGGAATCCGGACCAGAATCCCCTTACTTTCCAGCTTGTCAACGATGGTAGTCAGGGTAGTTTGGCGGTTCATCATGTATTCACTTAAGATCTTAAAGTTAAGGCCCTTCCGGGAAAAAACAAAAAGTGTCACCAAAACCTGAGCTTCCGTAACATTATACTTTTTGAACACTTTTTCCAAACCCTTAAACAGCGTAGTAGTAAGCCCCCACAGCCAAAAGTGAATCTCGAACAGTACCAGTATTTCTTTCATTGGCTATCCCCCTTTTCAGCATTACCCACGTGGACCATAGTTTCATTGTATAGGGATAAATAAAATCCGGCAAATTGGCTGAAACCAGGCCCCAGTAGTATGCAGCCAGGGTTTTATGGAATGAAGGGGAGATTTTCGGGAAGGAACTGCTTGCAATCACAAAATAATAGCTTAGCTTAAAAACTTTCTTTCAGTACTTCCTTACCGAGGAGATTCACTAATTGTTTTAGATGCAAACGACTAATATAAGCTTTTTGAGTACAGTTTTTGAAGTGAACACAAAGGGAGGCCGAACTCCCGGGTGATAGCCTCTCCACCATGTCCAGGTTAATCAGGTAGGACTTGTGGCCCCGGAAAAAGACATTATAATCCATTCTCTTGCCGATCTCATTGATGGATTCATAAGTCTCATATTTTCCATTGACGGTATAGATAATCGTCTTCTTTTTATCCTTTTCCAGAAAAATGATCTGGTTGAAATCAATAAACACTAAATCAAAACCACACTTAATGACCAGCTTTCCGGAAAAATCCTTGCGCATGACTACCGCTGCGTTACCTTTATTGGCCAGAAGTTCCCTGATTTTGCCGACAGTTTTCTGAACCCGTTCTGGCCGGAAAGGCTTGAGAATATAGTCAAAGCTATATATATCGAAGGCTTGCAGAGCAAAATCGGGATGGACGGTAACAAAGACAAAAAAAATCTCCTGCTCATTTTTAGCCAGTATCCGGGCTGCCTGCAACCCGGTAAGGTCAGGCATCTCTATGTCAAGAAAGAGCACATGGGGGTTTAGTTCCTTTGCTTTAGCAACTGCTTCATACCCATTCTCCGCTTCGCCAATTACTTGAACCCCCTCTATTTCTTCCAGAATATGTCTTAAATATTCCCGGATTACAGGCTCATCATCAGCGATAAGTACCCTTAAGCTTGGGTCTGTCATCCTTGGCTCACCCCTTACCGGAAGCTGCTTTCACAATTTCTATTTATATTTTACTGATTCCCGATTCATTCGACGTTAACAGAAATTTAATTTACCCCCCTTCACCTTGACCCGGAAAGGGGCAAAAAAAGGGCCTAACCAAGGGTTAGACCTATGTTAAATAGCAATCCCAAGATAAAATAGGAGGGTTGCTGTATGGCCTGAAATTCAAGTTACCGGTTATTCCTGATTTATATTATGTCACCGGTGGGATATTTGCTACCACAAAATGAATGCAGGTAAAATATTCCCGCTTACGGGAATTGTTTATTAACATTCATTTGTTAAAAGGAATATTATGAACTAAATGTAAACAAACTGCGATGACCCATAAGGAGGTAACGGTCTCGATGGCAGATATTCTCCCAGTCTATACGTCTCCGAACTCGCAGGTGGCTGCAATGTTTAAGATTATCCGGACAAATTTAGAATTCACTGCTTTGGATAAAAAATTCTCCTCGCTTGTTGTAACCAGCGCCACCCCCGCAGAAGGTAAATCGACAATCCTGGCCAACCTGGCGGCAGCCTTTGCCCAGTGTGCAAAAAAAGTGCTCATAGTAGATTGTGACCTTCGAAAGCCAACCCAGCATGAGATTTTTGGCCTACCGAACTCTCCGGGTTTAACCAATATCCTGCTAAACAACACCTCCCGCGCAGAGACTATCAAACCCTCATACTGCTTAAGTTGCTCCTGCAGCCCCACTTTTATCAAAAATCTGTTTCTCCTCCCTTCCGGCCCCCTCCCTCCGGATCCAACAGAACTAATCGCCTCCGGAATAATTAAAGACTTAACAGGCCAATTGCAGTCCTCATATGACCTGCTGTTATTTGACTCGCCTCCTGTTTCCATTTTTGCCGATACTGCCATCCTGGCCAACTTTCTGGATGGAGTTATTTTAGTTATAAACTCCGGAGAGGTAAAAAAGGAAACAGCTGTAAAAGCCAAAGCAAGTCTGCTTAAAGCTAAAGCCAAAATTCTGGGGGTAGTATTGAACAATATGGAAACAGGGAGGAATCACAGTGGGGGAACCAATTAGCCTGATAGAATACATCCAAATTCTCAGAAAAAGAATAGCAATTCTGTTAGTTTTGCCTTTAATCACCGTCCTCGGTAGTTTACTCTTAAGTTTATTAGTCCTTCCACCTGTCTACGAAGCATCAGTCACTCTGATGGTGGGTCAGCGCGACTTAGTTAAAACATATGAAGAAGTTGCCAGGGGTAGGCAAATCTTAGCAGGGACAATTAAATTATTGAATATGGGAGTCCAAGTTGATGCACTGAAGAAACAGGTCAAAATCGAAGCTATTAAGGATTCCGAAATAATTAAAATCAGGGTTGAAAATAGTAATCCCGAATTGGCGAAAAATATTGCCAATACTATTGCAACATTGTTCATAGCAAGAGTTGGCACACTTAATAATGCCGCAGATGTAACTGTAGTCGAACCGGCTGTCCGTCAGGAAAAACCCGTCAGACCCAAAATTCTGCTAAATTTCTCAATTACAGGAGTGTTGAGTATTTCTGTAGCATTGGCATTAATATTTTTCCTGGAACGTCTTGATGACACGGTTAAGACCAACCAGGATGTAGAGCAGGTTTTGGCATTACCTTTACTGGGTAGTATACCGCCCTTCCGGAAGGAACAATAAGCAAGTTTGGGCCGGCTTAAGCATCGGCCCAAACTTTTTCTGATGAGGATGACTTTTAACTTTTTCCCGTCAGGTTTGCATAAAGCGCAATAAGTTTTGCGCTTTCATTCTCCCAGTTATATTTTTGCAATACCAAATCCCGTCCTTCCTCTCCTAAACGTTTAGCCAACGCTGGATTAGAAATCAGGACATCAATGGCTCCGGCAACCTCAGCAGGCTCACCCGGACGAACAAGCTGAAGGGCAGATGTTTGGAGCGCATATGGTATTAAAGGCGGCAAAGCCGTTGCTACTACCGGCAGGCCCGAAGCCAGATACTCAAATACCTTTTGCGGGATGTTCTTCTGAAATTTCGGTACGTCCTCCAGTAACGATAACCCTACATGCGCTTGCCGCAAATATTGCGGAATGAACCGGTGATCCACTGTACCTGTAAAAAGTATAGTGTCTGAAAGCCCTTCAGTCCGGACACGGTGCACAAAGTGTTTAGCCGGTGCATCCCCGGTGCTTCCTATTATGAGTACTTTAAGCTTAGGCTGCCGCCTAAGTAACAGCTTTACTGCCTCAATAAGTGTGTCTGAACCTCTTTCCCTGGTAATGCTTCCGGCATGAACCAGTGTTGGCTCACCCGGAAAGCAATTACTCGGACTCTCAGAACTATAATATTCAAGTATCGGATAATTAAAGAGAACCGAAACTTGAGCCGGGTCGCCGGTAAACTGGTCTGCGGTAGGAATATCCGCGGTTACTGTGTAACTAACAGCACGGGACAATAGCTTTTCATACAACCCAATAGCGATACTGAGCGGTTTACGTATCCAGCGGGGTATCCATTCCCTTAACATTACAGCGTCTTTAAAGCACTCATGTACGTCATAGACAACAGGTTTACCCAGTGTCCAATGCAGAAGAACCCCCCAAAAAAGGAGTTCCGGATTGTGGATGTGGTAAATATCAGGATTTTGCCGGATAGCGGCAAAAAAAAGCCGGTAACTCCGTAACATTCTGTGCAGCCTGTTTTTGGGGGCTCCAATTGCGATTACGTTTATTCCTTCGCTTTGATAGGAATAATCGTCCTGGGCCACAATATCTACATCGTACCCCGCTCTTTGGAGGGTCCTGGCCTCCCGGTGAAAAACCCTTACTTCATTTGGCCTTTGTACTGAGATCAAAATACATACTTTCAAAACTTTATCCCACCCTTCGCCCCCAAAAAACAACGAAATCCGGTGGATCAGTACGTTTAATTGGAAAATTATACAGACTGAGGAATAGCCAAAAAGGGGCGTCGAGAAAATTGCCTGTAGTAAACATAGCCAATAAAAATACCAGCCCCAAGCTCAAATTTTTTGCCATAAGCTTTATGAGCAGTAGAAGAAACAAGGCCAAACCCATCGGGCCTAAAGCCCCAAAAATATAAGCTAAGATATTGGTTACATTCCCGTTATCCAATACTTTATATTGCAAAGTGGAACTGACCTCTGGATAAAATGTCTCCAGGTTACCTAACCCACCGCCAAAAACAGGCGAGAAGCCGGCCACGGATAACGGAAATTCCCAACTCCCTATCAACCGCTCAACAGCTGAAGTATCCTGCCCTTGGGCCACTCTGCTCAGACGGTTGCCTATCCCATCTTGAATAAACCCACCCAAAGGAGTCACCCCAAAAATCAACAACATAGCCGGGACAAGGATAACAGAGAATCGTAACAGCTTTACCGGCTGTTTCCGGATTAAATTATTCAGTACGTACAGGGAGATTATTACTCCCAAAAGAAAGTAAGTAACCAGAGAAATGGTTAAAAGCATCGAAAAGATAATAATCAGCAGCTTCCAAATTATCCTCTTGTGAATTTCAGGGTCTTTCAAAAGTATAAAGGCCAGCCCCAGGGCCTGGAAAAATCCGAATACCGCCGGTTCAGTAAAAATTCCTCTTGCTCTGACAAACCCAGTACCATGATAATACGCAGTCGCTTCCGTCACATTTT
>JAJZTU010000159.1 GCA_021848765.1 Bacillota bacterium | reverse complement strand
ATCATCGTCTTTTCCATGATTTAATCATATCATGAAAAATGGGTCGAGTCCAGTACATAAACTTGTAAGTTTTAAGTTAACCCGTTTTTTTGAAACTAGCTCGGGTGGCCTGAATAGTTACTCTTTTTATATCCTTTAGCCTTGAAGTAATCAATTAATTTGCTCACTACAAGGGCATCGCTCTGGGGGGTCTTAAATATCCAACGGCGCTTCTCAATGGGGGTGACAATCTGTATAGCGGCGGCGTTGGAGACCAGGGGAATTTTAAACTTTTCAGCCGAGTCCACCATAGCCAGTGTAGTACCGCTCATTGCAGCGCCGATGACCGCGGCTACTTTTTCTTCTTCCAACAACTTCTTCAAGGCCAGAACCGACTTGGTTTCGTCACTCTCATTGTCGAGAATTACGAACTTGAGCGGCCTGCCGTTAATACCGCCGGCAGCATTGACCTGTTCTTCCACAAGCTTGAGTGTGTTCCGCTCCGGAACACCTAGGGAAGAGCCGGGACCGGTGATATCCAGTACCGCACCGATTTTTATCGGTTCTTTCGCGGTACCGGCCTGTTCTTTTTGGCCCTGTTGGGACGGCTGGTTGCCTTGTTTTTGTGAAGAACCACAACCTGCTGCCAATAACGATATCGCAATCAGGGCTGCCAACAACGCAAAAATTGACCGGCGAAATTGCTTCATTTCATACAACCCCCCGTAAATTATTTGAGTAATATGTTATGTATAGATTAGAAATACCACCCATATTTCTTAACACTTTCAAAGAAGGCTTTTACGTTTTCATTTTTGGCATTCATGGGAAGTGTACAGCCGGTGCTGAAAATAAAGCCGCCATCCTTTCCCACAACCTGGAACAGTTTTTTACAGTAATCATCAATTTCTGGCGCTGAGCCGACGGTCATCATAGCGGGAGGGACGTCCCCTAAAATGCACGTGTGTCCATGTAATATTTCTTTTACCTTAAAAATATCGGTAGCGCTATCACATTCAAGAACAACTTTACCCCGGGGGAGATCCAATAAGTATTCTAAGTTCATTGTCCAGTTAGAGTCGAAATGCAGGTAGATAATGTTTCCATCATCCACTAATTCATTAACCATTTTCTTTAAATACGGCCAGGTAAAGCGTTCAAAATTTTTCTTAGATAAAAACTGTCCACTACATCTGGTACCGGCAATGAATGCGGTCTTGATACCCGTACTTGCTATCGCCTTTTTATGAGACGCAATCAAAAAATCTGTAACAATATCAAGCGCTGCTTCAACTTTATCCGGAATCTGAAAAAGATCTTTGAAAAAGGCTTGGATTGATCGCATCATGCTCAAAGTGTCGGAAGGAAGTGAACTAAGCGAACCATAAAGGAAAGCCTGTCCTCTTCTTTTGGATTCTTCAATTTCTCTGTTCCAAACCACAATCCTTTTTGCCTGGGCCTCGGTGATATCCTCAGGCGACGATCCGTGTACTTTGTGCCAGAAGCTTTCTAAAAGAACTTTAAAACCTTCGTTCAAAATCACATCATAATCATCCCGGGTCATAGCTTCATACTCGTGAAACTGGTATAATGCATCAGGTGCTAATTCAACGCCGGGCATTTTAACTCTCGTATTACCAATCTTTTCTGAGACAGGCCCATAACGGGCAAAATATATCGACCGGTTGCAGTCCCAAACCGGGAAATCATTATGGATTTCATTGAACGCATCCATGGCTGCATCCAGGTCAAACATGAACCGGTGATTCGTAATCCCCACATACCGTGCCGCATAGGATTCAATTAGAGGAGCACACGGTACCCGGTCAGGAACCCTGCAGCTAATGGCTGCAGTTAACCTTTCCTCTGCTGTCATTGTTTCCTTCATCTAGCACACCCCCAAAAGCCTTCGGCAAAGGTCCACGGCGTCCTGGGCATTTTTACAGTAGTAGTCAGCGCCAACGTACTTCCTGACGCTTTCGTCCACCGGGCCACCGCCAATCAGAATCTTTACCCGGTCTTGCAGTCCCGCCCTTTGGATCTCTTCAACCGTCTTTTTCATACTATCGAAAGCAGTAGTCAGTAGACAGGAAAGGCCTACAAATTCGGGGTTATGCTCACGGATAGCATCAACGAATTGTTCTACCGGGACATCTACTCCCAGGTCATAAACCCGGAACCCGTTGCAGGACATCACAGTAGTAACAATGTTTTTGCCGATATCATGAAGGTCTCCGGATACAGTGCCGATGACCAGAGTGCGAATCGTTTCAACATTGCCACCGATAAATGCATCTCCAAGGGAGTCAACCGCAGTTTTAAAGATGTCCGCCGACATGATCAACTCAGACAGGAAATATTCTTCATTCTCGTATTTTTTGCCTACCACCTCCATTCCTGCCTGTAGTTGGGCAACAATTTCCAACGGGGAAATCCCTTGTTCTTTGAGTACGTATACACCTGCCAGCACCTTCTGCTCGTCCAGGTCGCCCAGTGCTCTGGCTACTTCAACCTTCATTGCTCTTTTCCTCCTTTCAAGATAGATTCATCGGAACCTGAAAAGGACTTGACTCTCCTCTTCGTCACCTCCTTCCAGCAATAAATGTTCAAGGCCAATCTCTTCCCCGGGTTCAATGATTACAAACTCTTCGTCCCAGGGTCCCCTCAGAAGTTTTTCGAGCAGTCTTAAAGATCCAGGTACAACCTGGTGCTTCAGGCCAAAGGTTTGGGCAAAGGCACCGGTTTTTTCCAGATATCCGTCCAGATCGTAGGCTCCGGTATCGATCAGGACAAGCCGCTTGTAGTGATTAAGCATAATTTTCATGATTTTCCAAGTCTTTTCCGGTCCGTAGCGTTTGACGCAATGATCGTATTCCTTCCATAAACTGCTTTCATAATCTATCCAGCCCCTGGTTAAAAAATAGGAAGTCATTTCTCTGGAGAGGGTCTGACGAGTTTGGAAGGAACCCAGCAAGAGTGAAATACAGTCGTCTACCCGGGGAAAAACCAACCTGGCCTCATTGGACTTTAAACCCAGCAGAGAGTTACCGCAGTATCCGAAGACCAGAATAATGCACGAAACGTTCCCAATTCTGTCTATTTCATCCTGGATTCTCCTCCTCAGGTTGTCCGGATAATTATGGAGGCCTGATTCCACCCAAAACACCGGATAATCAACCCGGGTGACTTTGATGGCCCTGTTAAGTTCGTCCGCGATGGTGCGGCAGGCCAAGATAACAGTGCTCATCCTACATTTCTCCTGTCTTTGTTAAAGTAAACTTGGCTTGTGCCAAAGAAGATTTGGTTTGCACCAAGCATACTTGCGCAGGTGCAAACTTTAGCCGCCCTTATACTGACCAGTGCAAACGCCAGCGAAGGCGGAAGCCTTAGGCGCAATTATACCGTAGGAACTTGATTATAAGTTCTACGGTGGAACACAGGCACGGTTCCGTCGGACCAGTTAAGTATCCCCAGGCATAGGTCTACCCCTGCGGCGCAGTCCCGTGCCCAGTAGTCGGCTCCTACATATTGCCGGACCGCCTCATTGACCAGACCACCAATGATTACCGTGGTTGATTCGCGTAAGCCTTTCTCTCTTAGCAAAGCTACCGTATTCTTCATGGAATCATAGGAAAGAGTAATCAAACCGGAAATGCACAGGATATTAGACTTCATCTCCTGAATTTTAGCTACAAAGTCTGCCGCCGGAACATCCACACCCAGGTCACAGACCTGTAGACCCCGACAGCGCATCAGGCCGATGACAATGTTTTTGCCAATGTCATGAATGTCTTCTTCAACCGTGCCAAAGATGATGGGGGGGCCTTGTACTGTAGCAGGCGGTTCGGAATCCAACACCAGCTTGACAACCTCTTTAAATATCTCTGCAGACATGATCAGATCTGCCAGAAAATACTCTCCGCGTTCATAAAGTTCGCCTACCCGTGCCACTCCCTCCCTAAGTGCTTCGATGATTACCAGAGGGTCGATGCCTCTGGCCAATGCCTCCTTTGCTAACCTGAGCACTCTGCCTTCGTCCAGTTGAACTACCGCCATCACCACCAGTTGTCTGGTCTTGGACACCTTCTTCACAACCTTTCTTAAAAAGGGTAGGAAACAGCCTTCAACCTGTATCGGTCGCTGTGGCAGACTACCAGTCCCCAACCAATGGGCCGGTTATCCAGGGCGTATACCGTCTGCTCTATGCACATAGCCGGGTCGCCTTTTTTCGCCTCCAATAACCCGGCTTCCTCCGCCTCTAGCGCCTGGGCGGTAACTACTAATTCGCTCTTTACCGGCATGATGTCGGTATGCCTTTCGACAATTTCCGGAAGTTCGGCATACTCGATGCCTGTCTCCAGAATGGGTTTACCCTTGGTGTAGGGCAGGTACTTACGATCATAGAGCAAAGGCTGTCTATTAGACAAAAACAATCTTCTGATGTAAACCAATCTGCTTCCTGGCTTGACCCCCAGTCGTTCGGCTACTGACTCCGGTGCCGGCACAATATCGGCACCCAAAAGACGCGATTTAATATCTTCACCGGTGCCCCCGACTCCGGAAAATTGCAGCAGGAGTCGGTCAAGGCGGGGCCTGGCCACAAAGTTGCCCTTGCCCTGCACCGATTCCAGGTAACCTGCCTCGGCCAGTAAGGACAGTCCCCGGCGTACCGTCATTCGGCTGATATTATACTGAGCGCACAGTTGCGCTTCGGATGGCAGCATATCCCCAGGCTTTAGCTCGCCACTTTTAATTTTTCTACTGATGTCCTCAGCCAACTGATAATAAACCGGAACGAAGGATTGTTTTGATAAACCCATAAATATCTCCCTTATAAAAGTTTTCTCTCTTGATAGGACACGTCAGGATTCGCTGGGATTACAGCCCACTACGGAAGGCTTTTAAATAGTTGGCACAGTACCTGTCCTGACCGAGGAGTGCCATCGAGGTCCGAAGAAACCCTGCCATTTCCCGGTCGGTAGGATCCAGAATGTAGGCATCCATACCTGCTGTCATGGTTTGAATCATAAAAGTTTGGTTAAGAATTCTGCGGTTCGGCAGGCCATAAGAAATGTTGCTCAAACCACAGATTGTATGTACTTCCGGGTGGGCGGTATGGATGCCGCGGATTGTCTCCAGCACGTCCAGCCCAAACTGAGTATCAGTACTGAGCGGTTTCACTAAGGGGTCAATGTAGATGTCGTCCTCGTTCACCCCTGCTGCAGTAAGGTCAGCAATTAGCCGGTCGGCAATACGTAACCGATCCGCCACTGTTTTAGGAACGCCCGCATCTTCGATGCAGAGGGCTATCACTTTAGTTTTGTACCTGACAATCAATGGCAGGACAGTGGAAAATCTCTTTTCCTCTGCACTGATGGAATTGACCATCGGGCGTCCGTGCCGGGCTAGGGAAAGTCCGATTTCCATAACCTCAGGATTAGGAGTATCAATGCACAGGGGTAAGCACACTTCTTCTTGAATGATATTAACGAGCCACTCCATGCCTGCTGGCTCCCTTTGGATTAGGTTGCCACAATTTACATCAAGGTAGTGTGCGCCGCCTTCTACTTGAGCCCTAGCGATTTGCAGGATTAATTCACGGCTTCGGGTGTCTACGGCTTCCCTAACTGATTTTCGAGTTGTATTGATTAGTTCGCCGATGATCAGCATAATTATAATTCACCTCCAACTTATATATACATGTATAAATATCATACCAGGTCAAAAATCTAATGTCACCGACTATTCCCTAAATGGTCAAATTTTGCCCCCGATAGGTCGTAAAAGCCCCATCCGTTTTCGGATAGGGCTTTCAAAGTACGGGAAATACGTGTTTATGTCTGGTAAAAGCTACTTGCGAAGTAGCCTGAACCCTTGAAAATTCAAGAAAAGTTACTGCCTGGTTGTGTTTAAAGCCTGCTTAAGCCCTCCGGCTAACCAGGCCTTTTTTTATTTCGGCCAAAAATACCATTGAATTTTTATGCATTGATATTGTATAATTATAACTGCAAAACTTTAGTAAAGGAGGTCCCGCCTGTGAAGGGTTACCTGGCACTGGAAGACGGTACCGTTTTGGAAGGCCAGGCCTTTGGTGCCGTAGGAGAGTCTTTTGGGGAAGTAGTATTCAACACCGGCATGACCGGCTACCAGGAAATCCTCACCGACCCCTCCTATTGTGGTCAAATTGTCACCATGACCTATCCCTTAATTGGAAACTACGGGGTAAACCCCGAAGATTTTGAAGCTTCCCGCTCTTATGTCCGGGGCTTTGTGGTCAAAGAATTTTGTTCCACCCCCAGCAACTGGCGCTCCCGGGAGACCCTGGACGCTTACTTAAACCGCAATCGCATTGTGGGTCTGGCCGGTATCGACACCCGGGCGCTCACTAAAATCCTCCGCACCCATGGGGTTATGCGGGGCTTGATCTCCACCATTCCCCGGAAGGAAGGGGAACTGCTCAAGAAACTGCAATCTGCTCCCCCGGTATTCGGCCCGGAACTGGTGCGAACAGTAACCACCCCGGAAGTTTACCAGGTTCCCGGCAGCGGGCCTAAAGTAGTGGTAATGGATTTCGGGGCCAAGGCCAATATTGTCCGGGGCTTAAGCCAACTGGGCTTTGACCTCACCGTAGTGCCCAGCAACACTGCCGCTCAGGAAATCCTGGCCTTAAATCCCGCCGGAATCATGCTTTCCAACGGCCCCGGAGACCCCACGGACGTCCCCGAGGCCATTGCCACAGTAAAAGCCCTCCTGGGCAAGCTGCCTATTTACGGCATCTGCCTTGGCCATCAAATCATCGGTCTGGCCCTGGGCGGCGCCACTTATAAACTGAAATTCGGCCACCGGGGAGCTAACCATCCGGTTAAGGACCTGCGCACCGGCCGGGTCTACATCACCTCCCAGAACCACGGATTTGCCGTGGATGCCAAAACTCTTCCCAATGATGTAGAAGTCACCCACATCAACCTCAACGACCAAACGGTGGAAGGGTTAAGACACAAGCATCTCCCGGTAGCTTCAGTCCAGTACCACCCCGAGGCTGCCCCCGGTCCTGAGGACAATTTTTACCTGTTCCGGGATTTTTCCCGGATGATAACTGCCTTTGCAGGCTGATCCGCGGTTTTCACAGATAATCATTGAATTTACAGATGATCCGCGATTTTCAAGACTGCTAACAGAACATATTCCGCTTAGGGGGTCAATCAATGCCCAAAAAAGAAGGTATCAAAAAAGTCCTGGTCATCGGTTCCGGGCCAATTATCATCGGCCAGGCGGCAGAGTTCGACTATGCCGGAACCCAGGCCTGTAAAGCCCTGCAAGAAGAGGGAATGGAGGTAATCCTGGTCAACAGCAACCCGGCCACCATCATGACTGATGGCAATATGGCCGACCAGGTATATATAGAGCCACTCCACTGGGAAGGGATAGCCCGCATTATTGCCAAGGAAAAGCCGGACGGCCTGGTGCCCACCCTGGGCGGCCAGACCGGTTTGAACCTGGCGGTGGAACTGGCTGAGCGGGGCATCCTGGACGAGCACGGGGTAGCCCTCCTGGGCACCTCCCTGGAGGCCATCAAAAAGGCGGAAGACCGGGAAATGTTCCGCCAACTCATGCTGGACATCGGTGAGCCCATTCCCCAGAGCGCCATTGTCTCCAATGTGGCAGATGCCGTAAACTTCGGCAGGGAAATCGGCTTTCCTGTCATTGTCCGGCCCGCCTACACTTTGGGTGGTTCCGGCGGGGGCATAGAGA
>JAJZTU010000158.1 GCA_021848765.1 Bacillota bacterium | reverse complement strand
CACCCGGTCCCGGTTTAGAACCACGATTGCCGTATTAACCGCTGCCCCCTCAAACCAGCGCTCTTTGGAGGAGTCCAGAATCAGGGGTACAGAGAAATTATCCAGGAGAAACTTTTGCAAGTGCGCCCCATAATCTACGTCCAGCCAGGCAGTAGAGGAAATAATCACCCCTGTGCCGCCGGGTCCCAAGATTTGCGCCGCCAGGGCATAAAAGTACACATAGAGATCTGTCTTGCGCTCAGCTTCCAGTCCCCTTTGGCTATAAGCTTCTGCCAGCCTGTCCTTATAATTTTGTTCCAGCCTGTCCTGACTTACATACGGGGGATTAGCCAGGATAATGTCAAAACCGCCCGCTGCCATAACCTCCGGAAAATGCTGTTGCCAGTGCAGGAAAAGGCTGTCTCCGCACACCACCCTTGGAATTACATTTCCGTCAAGAAGGCCAAGCCTCAACTTCACCACTTCTACTGCAGCAGCTTCCCGGTCAACCCCGAACATATTGTGCTCGATCACCTGCTGCCTGATGGTTGCAGTAGGCAGATTCTCGCCTAAGGCCCGCCTTAAAGCGGTGAGCTCCCTTAGCATGCCCAGGAGAAAGGCGCCTGAGCCCACTGCCGGGTCTAATACCCGTACTTGCCGCACCAGGGTAAGCAGCGCTTCCCGGGACTCCCTGGAACCGTGTGACATCCCGGCCTCCCCGGACTCCCGGTTCTCTCTGTTCTCTCGTGATTCTCCCCATTCAGTCACCGGTTCAAACTTACCCTTAAAAATCAGCCGGCCGAGGTCCCTCCAGTTAACCCCGTGCCGGTTGATTTTCTGCCCCAGGTAATTCCACAAGGCCAGCCGGCACATTAAGGTTACCACTTCCCTGGAAGTATAATAGGTCCCTGTATCCTTGCCCTCATCCTCCCGGATAAGAGTTTCCAGGACCTGGCCCAGAGTTTCCCCAAAGAGCTCCGATTCTTCCCGGTCAGCATTTCTCAAAATCCGGACCCCTGAAACCCACGGCTCATTTTGCTGTCCGGGTAACTCTATAGTTTCTTCCCTTATAATTTCTTCCCTCAACAGCTGTCCAAGCAGCTGAAACACCTTCTGGCGCCTGAGCTGCCTGCCCGGGTGGGTTAAAGCCAGTTCATTATCCAGGTTATCTACTATCTGGCGCAGTTCCCCAAAGAGAAGTTTTGCTCTATCCGCTTTATCCGTACAGTCCATGTTGTTAGTCAACTGACGTAACCTCCGTTAGATGGGTTTGGGCCCTGGCAATCCGCTGGCTTACCAGATGGGTCAGCGCCCGGTAAACCTCCTTCAGTACCGCCCCGGCCTCCTCACCCCGGAACCCCAGTATCTCCAGGACCAGCAGGTCCAGTTCCCGCCGGTCCGGCTTTAAGACTTCCTCAAAAATTGTCCCGGTATCCCTACGGGAAAGGTTAGCAAATGACCTCCGCAGCTTCTTCCGGGTCTCGGTGGTTATCCTCTCCGGGTTGGCCACCAGGACTTGGGCCGCCTCATAAACCGCAAACTGCAGCACCCCTTCACCCAGGGCCAGGCGCCCCGAGAGTTCCACAAAAAGCGCTGTCACCGTGGAGTTGACAACAGCCCCCAAAACCTCCGCCTCCCCGGGATATGCCACTCTGTAAAAGGTCTGGTCTTCGCCAATGTCCTCAGCAATCAGCGGGATATTGAACTTATCGTGAAAAAACCTGCGGAACAACAGCCCTTTCCCCCGGTTTCTCTCCACACAGTACCACAAATTTCTGCCTCTTATGCTGGGCCGCAAGTGATAGCCCATTTCCTGCCCCCTGATGATATAGTCCCAGACCCGTTTTCCCTGTAAATCACCCGGTTCCTGGCTAACGGTGAGCAGCCTGTAGTTGAGCTTATCCGGCTCTACTTTCACCCCCTGAACTTCCCGGGGGCTTTTCACCACCGGAAGCAGGTACTCCGTTTCTACCGCTGCCCACTGAGTCCCCTTCAGATAAAAAAATTCATTACACCCGGTCTTAATGCCAAAACGCACCTCAGCCAGTTCCCCGAGGGTACACAACTTGCCTCTTCCCCGGTCCAGTATCCTGAAAAAAACCTCCGGCGCTCTAAGGTATTTTCCCCACTTGGTCCCCCTGTAAACTTTGTCTATCATCCCGGACTTCAGCAGTTCCTCCTGGCTTACCGGATAATTCGCAGCTCATCGTCATCCCGATAGTTACCGACCCTTAAAATTTTCGCCATCAGCTTGTCCATACCAAGCTCATTCACCCGGCCAGCCATTTCACCATTGTGTAAGCTTATATAATCTTGTAATCTCCCCTTCAGTTGAACAAAGCGGATATTACGGGCTCCTCCGGACAGTTCTTCCCCTGGAACCCTTCCCCCCGGAAGGTCTCCCCGGGTAAGGGCGCTCCCAGCAGGACTGCCTTTTTCCAGCAGTACTATGTTGGTATTAACACCAGCTTCCCTAAACCAGCGTTCACAGGCAGACTCCATGACCAGGCGTAACCGGTAATTCTCCAGCAGATACTTCTGCAAGGGGGCCCCGTAGTCCACGTCCAGCCAGGCTGAAGCGGAAATTACCGCTGCCGTGCCGCCGTCCTTGAGGAATTCCCCCAGCCGGGCAAAAAAATATACATAAAGGTCGGAACGCTCCTTCAAGTCAATCCCCTGCTCCCGGAAATACTGCACCAAAGACCTTTTATAGCTTTTTTCCAGGAACTCCTGCCGCACATAAGGGGGGTTAGCCAGGACAATGTCAAACTGCTCCCACTCTGGCGGAATGTCCACAAGGCTGTCCCCGCAAACAACATTGGACAGCGCGTGCCGGCGGCAGTAGGTCACAGCTTGGGCGTCCCGGTCCACTCCATAGAGGTTGGCAGCCAAAATATCCCCGGCAATCCGCTTGTTGTCCCGGTCTTCGCCAAGAATGCACCTGAGGGCAAGCAGTTCCTCCATCATTCCTGTAAGGAAGGCTCCCTGACCAACTGCCGGGTCCAAGACCTTTACTTTTTTCAGGAGGTTACGCACAACCTCACGTCCCACAGTGTCCATACCATCAGCTGTGTGCCCATATACAAGGTTTTCTATGACAGCCTCCGCCGGCTCACCCTTTACCGGACTCAAACAGTTGGCCAGGTAATTTGCCAGGGCCAGCCGGACCATGAGTTTTACCACTGCCGGTGCAGTATAAAAGGCTCCCCCCCGTTTTCGTTCCACTAACGAGTGTGATTCTGCCGTTACGGAATGTGATTCCACTGTCCTCACTCCCCCGGGCTGGTATTTTCACTGTTTTATTTATTCGCGATTGGGCAGCTTTCCCCTGCTATTTCTCCTGTTTCCGGAGTACAGGTAGTGATAAATCTCATCTTTAAAGCCCCGTAATTAGATTTGAGTCTTATCCCTAAATAGTATAAAGTTAAGACAAGCAGGAGGGATAAGAGAGGCAAATCTATTCATAATGTGAAGCAAATTGATATAATTATGGAGGGATGATATGAACAAGCAGGACTTAATAAAAATGGCATCATACTTTGTGGAAAATTCAGAAGACAATATTATAACAAAGCAAATTGCGCTTTCAGAGACTGTTGTCGGAATGAAGATGTTTGAGGCTCCGATTTTTGCTTTTGGTGCTGCAGATGATGAGAATTTCAGATTATTGAAAGACCCGTCAGCAATAGGTGAACATTTTTTGCTTCCCAAAGAATGGTTACCGCTTTCAAAAACCGTTATCTCCTTTTTTTTGCCGTTTACCGAAGCGGTAAAAAAGGGCAACAGAAGGGATATGTCGTGGCCTTCTGAAGAATGGCTGCACGGACGTATTGAAGGTCAAGCTTTCTTAAATAAGTTGTGCCGGCATTTAAAATCAGAATTGAAAAATGCTGGACATAATAGTCTTGTGCCGTCTTTGGATGAAAGATTCTGGGCCAAAGCCGGATTAAAAAACGCTGATCAGTATTCTGATAATAATGCTCTATCGTTTACAAGTAATTGGTCTGAAAGACATGTAGCCTTTGTGTGTGGACTTGGAACATTCGGGCTTTCTAAAGGCCTTATAACTAAAAAAGGTATCGCCGGTAGATTCGGTAGCATCATCACAGAATTATATTTGTCTCCTGACACAAGAGAGTACGAAACCATCTATCAATACTGTTCTATGTGTGGTGCATGTGTAAAAAATTGCCCGGTCAATGCGATATCCATAGATAGGGGCAAAAACCACATGATATGTTCTGACTTCTTAGACAAAACAGCTGAAAAATACAAACCAAGATATGGTTGTGGAAAATGTCAGATAAGGGTACCTTGTGAAAGTAGTATACCCAGGCAATACAACGTGCGGTAAGGAATCAAAAGGCCCTTGATACGCATCGTACCAAGGGCTGAAAGATATATATTTGCTAATCCCACACTATTATTAGTGCTTACGCCCGGCTTTTAGCAAACCATAAGCCACACTGTCCGCCAGGGCCTGCCAACTGGCTTCGATAATGTTCTCCGAAACGCCCACCGTGCCCCAGGAATTGTGCCCGTCACTGCTCTCAATAAGCACCCGGACCCGGGCGGCAGTGCCATCCTTTTCTTGCAGCACCCGCACCTTATAGTCCGTTAGTTTCATATTTTTAATCTCCGGATAGGCCCCTTCCAGAGCCTTGCGCAGTGCATTATCCAAGGCATGGACCGGACCGTTTCCTTCAGCGGCGGTGTGGACAACCTCTGAGCCTACCTGCAGTTTGATCACAACTTCCGAGTGGACACTGTTGCCTTCCCGCTTCTCATTAATGACCCGGAAGGCCTCAAGGCAGAAGGGGTCCTGATATTCCTCAAAAGCCCTCCGCATCAAGAGTTCAAAGGAGCCCTCAGCTCCTTCAAACTGGAAGCCTTCAAACTCAAGGGTCTTAATTTCTTCCAGGATTTTGCGGGTTTCGGGATTGGTGTGGTTAATATCAAAGCCCAACTCCCCGGCTTTGTACACCAGATTGCTCACCCCGGAAAGCTCGGAAACCAGCACCCGCCTTTGGTTGCCTACCAACTCCGGCTCCATATGCTCATACGTAGCCGGGTTCTTCAGCAGGGCGCTCACATGAACCCCACCCTTGTGGGCAAAAGCGCTCTTGCCTACAAAGGGCTGGTGGGCGAAGGGGTGGATATTGGCCAGCTCGCTGACATAACGGGAAAACTCGGTAAGGCCTTGGAGCAATTCTTTGTCAATACCTTGATGGCCCATCTTAAAGACAAGGTTGGGAATTATCGAGCAGAGGTTGGCATTGCCGCAACGCTCCCCAAAGCCGTTGACGGTCCCCTGCACATGCGTCGCTCCGGCCTGGACGGCTGTAATACTGTTGGCGACTGCCAGCTCCCCGTCGTTATGGGCGTGAATCCCCAGGGGAATACTCACCCCGGCCTTGACCTGTTCAATGATATTAAAAATCTCCCAGGGCATGCTGCCCCCATTGGTGTCACAAAGGACCAGGGTAGAGGCGCCGCCGGCCTGGGCAGCTTTCAGGGTCTCCAGGGCGTAGGCCGGATTGGCCTTAAAGCCGTCGAAAAAGTGCTCCGCATCGTAGACCACTTCCCTGCCCTGGGCCTTCAAATAAGCCACCGACTCCCTGATCATGGCCAGGTTCTCTTCCAAAGTTGTCTGGAGAGCTTTCTCTACATGGAAGTCCCAGGTTTTGCCGAAGATAGTGCACACAGGAGTCCCTGCCTCCAGGAGAGCCTTGAGGTTCGGATCGTCCTCCACGGCAATTCCCGGCCTTCTGGTACTCCCAAAGGCGCTAACCTTGGCTGTGTTCAGGCGGTGGTCCTGAATGCGCCGGAAAAATTCCAGATCCTTGGGATTGGAGCCCGGCCACCCGCCTTCAATATAGTGTACACCCAGTTGGTCCAGGCGCAGGGCAATCTTCACCTTATCCTCAGCGGAAAAAGCGATTCCCTCTCCCTGAGTACCATCCCGCAGGGTAGTGTCGTAGATTTTGATAAGGTTCACCGGTCTCACCTCGCTCACACTACTACCGGCCGGTTCCCTGTCGGTTTGTAATCTCCACCGACAGGGAACCAACCTAAAGTGATCAAAACGCAGTTACATTGAGCTCTATTGCTTGGCCAGGGTTTCGATTTCCTTGCGAATCAGGTCGCCCATCTCCTCAGTATTCACCAGGGTCTTGCCCTCTTCCATGATGTCTCCGGTCCGGTAGCCGCCGTCTAAGACCCGTACTACCGCGTCCTCAATAACTTGGGCTTCCTTGCTCAGTTGGAAGGAATAGCGGAGCATCATGGCCGCTGAGAGGATGGTAGCAATGGGGTTGGCTTTTTTCTGTCCGGCAATATCCGGCGCAGAACCATGGCTGGGCTCATACAGGGCTACCTTACCGCCAATGCTGGCAGAGGGGAGCATACCGATGGAGCCGCTCAGCATGGAAGCCTGGTCGGACAAGATATCGCCAAACATGTTTTCAGTAACAACTACGTCAAACTGCTTAGGCCAGCGCACCAACTGCATGGCACAGTTATCAACATACATGTGGGTGAGCTCTACATCGGGAAAATCCTTGGCTACCCTGGTAGCCACTTCCCGCCACAGGCGGCTGGATTCCAGGACATTGGCCTTATCCACAGAGCAGACCTGCTTGCGGCGCAGTTGGGCCAACTGGAAAGCCAGGCGTACAATCCGCTCCACTTCAGCCTCGGTATACACCAAAGTGTCTACAGCTTTTTGGCCCTGGTCAGGGGTATCCTCCCGGTATTTCCGGCCAAAATACAGGCCGCCGGTGAGTTCCCGGACCATGAGCAGGTCAATGCCTTCAATTATTTCCGGCTTTAAAGTTGACGCGTTGGCCAGGGCCTTGTAAAGAATGGCCGGGCGCAGGTTGGCATAGAGTCCCAGGGCTTTGCGCAAACCCAGGAGGGCAGCGCCCTCCGGTCTCAGATGCACAGGGAGAATATCCCACTTCGGGCCGCCTACGGCGCCAAGCAGGATAGCATCACTGGCCAGGCACAGGTTAACGGTCTCCTCCGGAAGAGGCGCGCCCACCTCATCGATGGCCGCGCCACCGATGAGTCCCTGGGTAAAAGCAAATTCATGCCCATACAGCTTGCCAATCAGTTCCAATACTTTGGCCGCCTCAGGGACTATTTCATGGCCAATCCCGTCCCCGGGCAATACTGCTATTTTATACACCGGACTTCACCCTTTCCCTGACGAAATTGATGAGGCCCCCCGCATTAATCAGTTCTTGCATAAAGGCAGGGAAAGCGGTAGCCTGGTACTTTTCACCCTTGGTCAGGTTATGAATAGTCCCGGTGGCAACATCCACCTTAATTTCGTCCCCTTCAGCAATCCCCTCTGCCCCTTGTTCAGACTCAAAGATGGGCAGGCCGATATTAAAAGCATTCCGGTAGAAAATCCGGGCAAAGGACTTGGCGATAACACAGGAGATCCCGGCGGCTTTGATGGCAATGGGGGCGTGCTCCCGGGAACTGCCGCAGCCAAAGTTTTTGCCGGCGACAATGATATCCCCTGCCTTGACTTTGTTGGGGAATTCCGCGTCAGCATCTTCCATACAGTGTTTAGCCAGCTCTGCGGGGTCAGAGGTATTCAGGTAGCGGGCCGGGATGATAGCATCAGTATCTACGTCATTTCCGAATTTCCAGGTACGTCCTTGAAACTCCATCTACTCCACCTCCTCAGGGCTGCCGATACGGCCGAGAATTGCAGAAGCTGCGGCTACCGCCGGGCCGGAGAGGTAAACTTCGCTTTCCGGGTGACCCATACGGCCTACA
>JAJZTU010000157.1 GCA_021848765.1 Bacillota bacterium | reverse complement strand
TCCGACCTGGCCAGTTCGGCGATATGTTTCTTGAAGCTCCCGCCTCTTAGCTTATGCGTAGGCGGGAGAGGTTCACTCTATTGAACCTGAGTACCCAATGCTGGGAATCGGGCTGCAAGAAGAGGCTTACATGCCAAGAAATATAAAAAGATGGCGGAAAAAAGTCAGTTTTGGGCAGATGCTATAGGGTACCGGTTAACCCAAATGGGACTAACCCAAAAGCAGATTGCCGATGCATATGCGAATCTAAGTGACCAATGTTAGAAGTGTTCCAAATGTTAATCAAGAAACGAGAGAACCCCGGAAGGTAATCCGGGGTTCTCCTGTCCTTAAGTGGACTGGTTAACTATAGCCTGAATTCAGTTCTGCGGTAACGCTGGCAACATATTCATCGAGCTTTGCGGAAAGCACAGGGGAGAGAGACCGCCCGGGCGAAACTACCTGGGGTTGAATACCGAAGATTACGATCTCACCGGGACACTCCCCGAGCCGGCGCGAGAGTTCGAGGATGCTGAACAAGTCTCCTTCGTGCAGTGAGAACTGTCCCAAATTTTTGGCGGATTGCACGTCCTCCGGTGTGAACCTCCGGATTACGCCGGGCTCTTCGCCCATCAACGCACAGTCCACGAAGATTGCTTTACCCTTCCCGGCAATAGCGTGGAGGACACGGGTGCCTGAGGTTCCCAGATCGTGGAACCCGACATTTGGAAACTCCGCCCCTCCGGTCAGTTTCGCGATGAGGTGAATCCCTATCCCTTCATCGGTCATCAATGGATTGCCGAGACCAATCACCACGACTTCCTGTGCTCTCAGCCGTTCAAATCCAGCTACTCCCCCCTGTCCACTACATTCAGGTCCCATCATACAAACTTGACATCCAAATAGTGAGTAGAACAGGAAACACAGGGGTCATAGGCGCGCACCAGCATTTCCAGCGCCAGGCGGATCTCATTCTGGCTGCGGTCGATGATCTTGGGTACTAATGCTTCAAAATCTTTTTGAATGTTGGCATGATTCTGGTTGGTGGGGATACAGATATTGGCTGCTGTGCAGAGTCCCTGGTCATCGAACGCATAACGGTGGAAAAGGATTCCCCGCGGGGCTTCAACACAACCGGCTCCTATGCCTGCTTTGGGTTTGACCTGGGGGACTTCCTGCTTAAGCCCGGCTGTTAGCAGTTCATCAATTAATTGCAGGGAGGATTCCACAATGTGTACAGCCTCGACAAGCTGGGCAATGCTGTTCATGTATGGGTTAAAGCACTTTGACTTAAGGCCGAAGCTTTTAGCCGCCCCGGCGGCCAGGGGCATAAGGTAATCCGAATTCAGATTGAAGCGGGCCAAAGCACCTACCGCATAGGCATCACGGTGCCAGCGCGTCCATTTAGCGGTCGATTGTGGAGAGACATATTCATTGACTACTGACTCAAACTCTTCGACGGGCACGGTTTCCGGGGTGTCTGTGCTGCCGATTTGGCCGTGATAGAAAGTATAGGTATTCGGATGCACCAGAGCAATGTATTCTGTCTCCCGCTCGAAGGCAGGAATTTTGCCGGCCAGGCTGAGGACCACGCCGGCCAGTGTCTTGAGGTCAGGCACGATACTTTGCAGGGTGGCCCGGAGTTCACGCAGTTCACTTTCGGCCGGGAGTTTGCTGAATCCTCCCGGCTTAAAGGTGACCGGGTGGGTGGTCCGTCCGGCCAGGAGATCTGACCAGTTGTTCGCGAGGCGGTGCAATTTGATCACCGTCTTGACGACATCAAAATGTGTTTCCACCAGGGGTACAACGGACTTTACTCCGAGTAAATCGGGGGCCACCAGGTAGCCTACATGCAGTACATGGCTCTGCAGGTACTCCGAAAAGTGGGCGAGCAGGCGGAGCTTCTCAGTTTGCCCGGATACCTGAATGTCCATGGCTGATTCAATGCCTTTAATGGCGGCAAGTGAGTGGGAGATTGAGCAGATACCGCAGACACGGCTCACTACAGCCTGGATATCCTGCCAACTGAGCCCGCGCATCATCGCCTCGAAAAAACGGGGAGCTTCAGGGACCTGCCATTCCACCTGGCGGATGGTGCCATCCTGGGCTTTAACTACAATACTGCCATGGCCTTCAATTCGCGTGACATGTTTGACATTAATATCAATATTTCTACTCATCTGCATACCTCTGCTTACTCCCGAATATATTCATCCGGTTTTTTAAGTCTTGAAAGGTTTTGCCGTATCTTACCATGATTTCTTTGGCTGCAGACAGATTAGGTTCCTCGATGTGTCCCCGGCAGCCAAAACACCAGGTTGCACAGGATGGGCAGCGTGCCCCGCACCCTGCCCTGGTGACAGGTCCCAGGCAGATTTCGTCATATTCGTAACGACAGATGTTTTCCTGCAGTTTGCATTCCACGCAAACGGGGTAGTCCGGGATTTCCGGACTTTTTCCCAGCGCAAGGCAGCGGACAATGTAAGCAAATTCCCGGCGGTCGATGGGGCAGCCGTAGATTTTATAATCCACCTGGACCACCTCATCAATTGCTTTGGTCGGGGCGGTATGCAGGTGCGGCATATCTGCGGCTTGCCCGTAAACACAGTGCTTTACCTCTTGGAGGTCAAAATTGTTTTTTAATTTGTTAACACCGCCGGTTGAGGCGCAGGAACCCAAAGCTACCAGAATTTTAGCGCGCTTGCGGATTCTGCGCAGTTTTTCTTCGTCCTCCGGGCGGGTAATCGAGCCTTCGATCAGGGCAATGTCGTAGTTTCCAATATGCTCGGACATTGCTTCCCGCCACTCAACCGGGTTGACCAGGGAGATGAGATTTAAGATCTCTTCCTCCAGATTAACGATTTGGAGTTGGCATCCTTCGCAACAGGTAAAATCGAAAATGGCCAGTTTTGGCTTGCTCATTTTATATAGCCTCCATGACTTCTTTGATCTCGGAGTATTTAAAGACAGGACCCTTCTGGCAAACGTAGAGATCATTCATTTGACAGTGGCCGCACTTGCCTACGCCACACTTCATGCGACGCTCGAGTGAAACAAAAATTGACTCATCCTCCATTGCCATTTTTGCTAATTCTTTTAGTACAAACCGGTACATGACCGGTGGCCCGCAAATGACGGCAATTGTTTGAGCCGGATTAATCTGAACCAAGGGAAGGAGAGTGGTGATGACCCCGACATGGCCATCCCAGGCTTCATCACCCCGGTCAACCGTTTCTAAAACAGTTACCTCAGGGGTGGCTTTCCACTGAGCCAGCTCCTCCGCAAAAAGCCGGTCAGCCGGTGTCTTTACCCCGTACAAAATGGTGAGGCGGCCGTAATCCCGGCGATTGTCCAGAATATAGTTAATTGCCGAACGTACCGGGACCAAGCCGATCCCGCCGCAGACGAGGAGGATGTCTTTACCCTTCATGACCTCATCCACCGGAAATTTGGTGCCGAATGGACCGCGAACTCCAACTTTGTCCCCGGGTCCCAGCTTGCTCAAGGCAGTTGTAACATTGCCCACCCTGCGCACAACCATCTGAAAAATCCCGGCCTGGGTCGGGGAGGAACTTATTGAAATTGGGGCTTCACCTATGCCCGGAACGGAGATTTCCAGAAATTGCCCGGGCCCATGGCCGAGTTCACAGCCGGAGTCGAGTTTGAATTCATAAAAGGTTTCGTACTCTGTCATAGGTTGCTTTTTTAACAGAGTAGCCGGTTGTGGGACGTAAATGTCTTGGTTGCTCATAACAGTTCGTTAAACACCTCCACCGGATTTGCGATCTTGGGAACACAGGCCGAAATACAGCGTCCACAGCCTACGCAGGCAATTTGGTTCAGCTTTTCGGCAACATATTTGGCTTTTCGATAGAAACGATGGCGGTAACGGTCTGTCCGGCTGCTGCGGAAATTGTGCCCGCCGGCCACAGCGGCAAAATCTTTTAACAAACAGCCGTCCCAGGCTCGGGTGCGTTTTCCGCTCTGCAAGTCCCAATTAACATCATCCTGGACATCGAAGCAGTAGCAAGTGGGGCAAACCAGGTTACAGGACCCGCAGGAGAAACAGAGCTTGGCTTTTGCTTCCCAAACCGGGGCATAGTATGATTTTTCCAATAGCCCGGGGAGTTCCTGGGGGTTACACTTCAGTTTGTGTTTGCGGAGCAGGCCGGTGTTATCCTTCCATACCTGTTCCCGCCTGGCCAGGTCCAAATTACCGGGTTCCAAGCCGCCGGGCAGGTCAGTTAGAAGTTTTTCCCCTTTTGGGGTTTTTGCTTCTGCTAAATAGAATTCGCCAATCTTGGTCAAAAGGAGATCAAAGCCTTTTGTGACAGTGGCGGTATTCATGCAGCCGGCAAACACATTTGCTGATGCGTTCTGGACATCGCAAGCGACAATTGTGGCATTGTGACGGCGGGTCATGTAATGGACATCATAATTATCTGCGCTAAAGATGGTATCCATTTGAGCTATGGCAACCACATCGTAAGGGTGCACCCCAAAGAGTATAAACGGCTCAGTTTCCGTAACGCTGGTGTATTCTCCTTTGGCGTTAAATTCCAAAAGGTCTTCGCGTTGGGGCTGAAAGTACTTTTTGGGAGGCAGGATAGTGACATCATAGTCCAAACGCAAGTCTTCTGCTTTAGACAATGGTCCAAAAGCAAAGCGCTCCCCTTTGGCCTGGACTCCATAGACACTTTGATTAGCTATGAGTTTGTTTACCCATGTGTCCAAAGCTGCCTGGTCAAGTTTTTTAATACTCATTGAGACCTCCTAATCAGTGTGTTAATTCAACAAAAAAGCTGTTACAGTTAAATTCTCCAAAAGCTTACCACCCCCTGAAAGTTAATGAAATTAAATCAAGTACCAGAATAGCAAGGCAAAAGTAATTTTACTGCGCAAATATATTTCTCTAAAATTATCCCTTTTTCCTGCAAAAAACACATAAAACGGCAAATATTTCTATTTTTCTACTCTATTCTTAATAGTAGTTAACATGGTTTTACCGGCTACTGGTCAGGATGAGTTGGCGGGTATCGTCAAAAGAGAATCTGTGCACTAACCGGCTGGATCAACATCGTGTTTCTTCGGGGATACCCTAAACCCTGAGTAGACATTTTAGCCCTCTTATGTGCAAAATGCAGGGGCCGAATGTAACTATACATAACTACATGTCCGGGATTTGCTTCCTGAGCTCACCAGGTTTGTCTCTGCACACCCTTTACCCTTATCATTAGGCTATTGAGGGAAAACTCATAGCTCTTTTGTCTATTATGAGTATAATGAGACATAAGCCGAAAAATTCTAAAATACAAGCAATATCAAGCTTTACAGGCATTCGGCCCGGCTAGAACAGCCTTCAGGAGTTTACCCAAAATGGGTAAAAGAAAAATCAGCGATTTAACCACTTTAGCTTAATAGAGAAAAACTCCGCAAACAACGAGCAGTGGTACCCGGGGAGGAGGATGGCAGATGATTATGAAACTGGAGAGCCTGGACTATTTTGATCTGCTTCAGTTTCGCCCTGAGGAAGGAATGATCACCTTCCGGGGAAACCGGATGCTGTTATTTCATGCTGATTCCATTTGCCAGTTGAGGGATGAACTCATCCAGTCCCTGGGTAAGGATATGGCCAGAGGTGTCCTGGCCCGTTTTGGCTACCGCTCCGGGTACCGGGATGCCTTAAGCGTAGGTAACTTCTTTGACCTCAGTACAGATGCTGAGTGGATGCTGGCCGGTCCCCTGCTGCATACCTTTGAGGGGATTGTGCATGTAACGAATGAAGTGCTGGAATTTAACCGCCAGAAGGGCAGTTTCTACATGCGGGGTATCTGGCGCAATTCCTACGAAGCCGAACAACACCTGAAGCTTTACGGCCCGTCCAAAGAGCCGGTGTGCTGGAGTCTCACCGGTTATGCCAGCGGCTATAGCAGCGGATTTATGGGCAAAGAGATTGTCTGTGTGGAGACCAAGTGCCGGGCCAAAGGTGATGACTACTGTGCCTACGAACTCCGTTCGGCGGAGGAATGGGGGCCGGAGGCTGACCGGTACAAAGCGGATTTAAAGCCTACATTTATTGTGAAGGATCTCCAGGATATAATAGAAAGGAAAGAAAAAAAGGAGATTAAGTGGCGGACACTCTATGAACAGGCAGATGAACAGCTCCAGGAAAAAGTTCTGGAACTCCAGGAGCTGAATAAAGTCCTTTCCAACCAACACACCTCCTTGCAGAGGTCAGTGGCCATCCACAAGCAGCTCACCGGGCTGGTTTTGGATGATTTCGGCCTGGATGCCATCACCAAGACCTTGGCCCAACTGGTGGGCAACCCGGTGCTGGTAGAGGACTACTATTTCAAGGTCATTTCGTCGGCTGGAACAATTCCCGCAGGGCCTAACGGTGAAAATCCCTTCAGGTCCACCAAGGAAATTCTTAATGATCCCCGTTACGCTAAGCTCGAGCACAGCCTGCTGAAGGAAAAGCGGCTGACCAGCATTCCGGTCCTTGATGAAATGGGTTTTCGCCAGCAGCGCATCGTTGTACCTATCCTGGCCGGGGGAGAGGTAATGGGTTTTGTTTCTACCTTTGAGTGTGAGAAACAGTTGGAAGCCCTGGACCTCCTGGCCATGGAACAGGCCGGTACGGTAATTGCCCTGGAGTTGTTGAAGCAGAAAGCAGCTTTCGCGGCAGAACAGCAGCTCAAGGAGGATTTCCTGGAGGAACTCTTAAGTGGCACCAGTGATGAAGAAATCCTGGAAACACGGGCCATGAACCTGGGCCTGAATCCCCGTGGAGCATACCAGGTCTTTGCTGTGGATGTAGATTGGGCCTACCACGGCGGCGAGCCTGGCGACCCCGATGAACTGGTAGCCTTTAAAAAGCGTCTGGTGGAGGTCATTAACGGGGTGGTCCGGTCCACTCACAGCAAGAGCATGGTAGTCAGCAAAAACCGCTTTGTCCTGATTATTGCAGCTCTGGGCGAAGGCCAGGAGGATGAAGACTCCCGGAAGATCGTGAGGCTGATTGAGGAAGAGGTAAAGCCCCGGTTGAACGGGTATGATTGGTGGGTAGGGGTAGGTTCCCAAGTCAGCCGGGTTGGGGAAATTGCCAAATCCTACCGGGAAGCCGGGACGACCATGGAGATAATGAAAGCCCTGCAGCGGAAAAAGAAGGTGCTCTTATATGAACAACTGGGAATCTACGGGGTGCTGGAAATCAACAAGGAACGCTTTGCCGAATTTACCAAGCGGCTCTTGGGCCCCTTGATGGAATATGACCGGGAGCATAACTCCGAACTGGTAGACACCCTGATGCTGTACTTCCGCAATAATGCAAATCTCCAGCGGGCGGCACGCAACGGACACCTGAATGCCAATACCCTTAAATACCGGCTTAAGCGCATCCGGGAAATTGCTAACATCGATTTCGATGATCCGGAAATCAGCCTGCAAGTTCAACTGGCCCTAAAGCTAATCTCCTGAATCAACCCGGGGAAAGGGGACTTGATGGTGAAAAACCTTTCAGAAACAATTCTGGCCTATCTAAAATCACACAATACGTTAACCCTGACAACAGTTATCGATAACAAGCCCCAGGCAGCGTCTCTCTTCTATGTAAATATCGGTTTTACACTTTATTTCCTATCCGAACCCAAAACCAGGCACTGTACTAACCTCACCGGCAATGCTTACATCGCTGCCGCTATAACTGAAGACTACCGTCACTGGAAAGATATCAAGGGCATCCAATTGGAAGGCCAAGCCGGACAGGTCACCGGGACAGTGGAAAAAACCC